>JBOGEU010000041.1:0-4040 GCA_050741995.1 Acidimicrobiia bacterium
ATCGTCGAGTGCAGTGGCAAGCCCTATCAGATCTGGCCGACCACCCCCGCGGTGGGGCCGTTCGGCTACTTCAATCAGGATCCACTTAATCTCCCCTGCATATTCGCGGGGACCGGACATGGATGGCGTGCTCACCAGGCAGACGAGTACATCACCATCGACGGGCTTCGAGAGAACATGCACTTCGTCGCCGACTTCCTCCACGAATGGGCCGCGATGTGATCTTCCGACGTGCGCTCGGGGTGAAGGAGAGTGAATGGCCGCTGCCCAATTCGGGGTGAGACTGCCGGTCGCGGGCCCGCTCTCGAGTGCGGATGCGATTCGGCGCACGGCCAGAGCGGCTGAGGACCTGGGATTCGACGCGGTGTGGGTTCACGACTTCATCGTCTGGACCCGCCTGCAGGACAGGACCCACATTTCGAGCGGGTCGCTGGAAGCGGTCGCAGACGACCCGGTACCGGTGTTCCATGAGTCGCTCACCAATCTCGCCTATCTCGCCGGCATCACCGACCGGGTGCGGCTCGGGGTAGCGGTGCTTTGCCTGCCTTATCGACAGCCGGTGATCGCGGCGCGCCAGCTCGCCAACATCGACGTCCTCTCCGGAGGGCGGTTGATCCTCGGAGTCGGCCAGGGCGGCGGCAAGACAGGGAACAACAAGGACTTCGAGGTCTTGGGGATCGAGCGAGTCGACAAGTACGCGAGGACCGCCGATCACCTCAAGGCGATGCTCAATATCTGGACCGAGGAACAGTCCAGATATCAGGGCCCCTACGTCTCGTTCCCGCGGACCGACTACGCGCCGCAAACCGTCGAATTCTTCCCGAAGCCCGAACAAAAGCCACACCCGCCGATCTGGATGGGCGGTTGGTCGGATCGAGGACTCGACCTGGTAGCCGAGTTTGCCACCGGCTGGTTGCCTTCGTGGATAACACCCGAGGACTATCCCGCTCGGGTGGAGGACGTTCGTGAGCGTATGAGACAGAAGGGACGCGGCGACAGCCCGCTGACTGTCGGCAACGAGATCATGGCCTCGATCGCGGAGAGCAACGAGGTTGCTCTCGAAAAGAGCAAGCGAACTTTCGAGGTGCTCAGCAAGGGATTCCAAACCAATCCGCCAGAAGAGCAGATCAGGGCTACATCACTGTGCGGCGACCCCGATCAGGTCGGCGAGACGGTGGCGCGGTATGTGGAAGGTGGAGTGGATCATTTCGAGTTGAAGTTCATCTACCAGTCGGTCGACCACCTCATCGAGCAGATGGAGTTGTTCGCAACCCAGGTGGCACCCTCGTTCGTTGGCCGAGGCCCATGAGCACCGGAGTCGCATAGACGTGGCCGGCGATCCGCTCACCGGAGTGAGAGTGGGCGAGTCGCGGTCTGCCGACGCGATCAGAGTGGGAGGGGTCAGCCGCGTCTTCACGACGAAGACCGGTTCCGTCCACGCCCTGGATGGGATCGAGTTCGAGCTCACGGAGCACCAATTCGTCTCGGTGCTGGGCCCGAGTGGTTGTGGCAAGAGCACTTTGCTTCGGATCATCGCCGGCTTGGACCAGCCCTCGAGCGGTTCCGTTCATGTCCAGGATCGGCTGGTCACCGAGGCTCAGACCCAGTTGGGCATCGTCTTTCAGAACCCCCACCTCCTCGAGTGGCGCACGGCGTTGAAGAATGTGCTGCTCCAAGCCGAGGCACGAAAGATGGACCGGGCGCAGGCCGAGGAACGCGCCGGCATCCTTCTCAGGCAAGTCGGTCTGGCCGGATCCGAGGACAAACACCCCCATCAGTTGTCGGGTGGGATGCAGCAACGTGTTGCCATCTGCCGAGCCCTGCTCCACGACCCGGAGATCTTGCTGATGGATGAGCCGTTTGGCGCACTCGACGCCCTCACACGCGATCAGATGGGGGTCGACCTCTTGCGCCTTTGGGAACAGGGCAAGAAGACGGTCTTCTTCGTGACGCACAGCATCGCCGAGGCCGTGTTCCTGTCTGACCGGGTACTGGTCATGTCGCCGGCGCCGGGCAGGATTGCTCTCGATCTCGATATCGACCTGCCGCGACCGAGAAGGCTTCGGATCCGGGACAGCCGCGAGTTCTCGTTGTACCTCCGGGAGATTCGCTCGGTGTTGGAGGCGTCTGGCGTCCTCCGCGAGGACCCTGATGAGGACCCGGATGAGGACCCGGAGGTGACGCAATGAGATCATTGCTGAACAGGTTGCGAACCGCGATGCCGGCGTTGCTGACCGTGGTCCTTCTCATCATCCTATGGGAGGTCTGGGTGAGAGCCTTCGACATCCCCAGGTTCCTGGTGCCCGCCCCGTCCAGCGTGTTCGCAGAGATCTGGTCCCGTCCCGGCTTCTTCTGGGAGCATCTCCTCTTCACAGCCGCCGAGACCGGCCTCGGTTTCCTCCTGGCGATTCTCATCGGCTTCCCGCTCGGCGTCCTGGTGGTGGAGTCGAAGATCTTCGTCCGGACGATCTATCCGATCATCGTTGCCAGCCAGGCAGTCCCCAAGCTGGCCGTGGCCCCGTTGTTCCTCATCTGGTTTGGGCTGGGGCTGGAGTCGAAGGTCCTCATCGCCGCCCTGATCGCGTTTTTTCCAATTCTCATCGGCGTCGTGGTCGGGCTCCAATCGGTGGACCGCGGCAGCCTGTTGTTGGGTCGATCGATCGGCTTGAGCCGACTTGGGGTGTTCTCCAAGATCCGGATGCCGTTCGCCCTGCCGTCGACCTTCGGCGGTTTGAAGGTAGGCATGACACTCGCAGTCGTCGGTGCCGTCGTCGGTGAGTTTCTCGGATCGACCAAGGGGTTGGGATCGCTGCTGGTCATCGCAGCCGGCACTCTCAACACACCTCTGGTCTTTGCCACCCTCGTCGTCCTGAGCGTCCTGGGGGTGGTCGCCTACTGGCTCATCGAGGTGATCGAGAGATTGGTCTTGCCGTGGCAGGAAGAAGTGGAAACAGGAGGAACAACGCAACTGGAGGTAGCTGCATGAAGTCGCCGATCGCAGACCGCTGGTCGACGAGAACAACGACCCGGAGGGAGATGGAGGAATGAGAGACCACATGCGATGGAGCCGGATAGTCGGATCCTTGGTGGTGATGGCGTTGGTTGGCGCGGCTTGTGGCGAAGCGGGCACCACGACGAGCACGACAACGCCGGCCGGCGCGCCTTCGACCTCAGCTGAACCGGCTGAGACGACGACAACAGGTGCTGAGCAGGAGACGACAACCTCGGCGGCGCTGGAGGCGGAGCCCATAACCGTTCAGATGGCGTTCCGATGGCCGCTCAGCCAGCAGTACTCGACCTACCTGGTCGGAGTTCCGGCCGGGATATATGCCGAGTACGGGCTGGAACCTGAATTCATCGAGGGAACCGGTTCGGCGATCACGGCACAGCTGGTGGCGACCGAACAGGCCGATTTCGGTGCTGCCGTTTCTTCGAATGCAACTATGGGCGTGGTGAACGAGGGCGGAGAATTGAAAATGATCGGGGAGACTCTTCCTTCGGTCACGATTTCGGTCCTCTCCGGGAATGGGACCTGTATCGAGTCACCGGAAGACATGATTGGAACGACCATCGCGGTGCCGCCCGGGACCACCCAGTCTCAGATGTTCCCGGCCCTTCTGGCGGCCAACGACATCGACGAGTCGGAGATCAATATCGTGAACGCGGCGGCTGACACGCTGGTGCCCGGTTTCCTGGGCAACCAGTTCGACGGCTACGTCTCGTACATCGTCTCCAATGTGCCCCTGTTGCGGTCCGAGGGGATCGAGCCCTGCTTCTTCCTCTTCTCCGACTTCGGGGTCAGCCTCTCGCCGGGCGAGACGATCATCACCCACCAGGGCCTGATCGATTCGAATCCCGACGTGATAACGCGCTTCGTCTCGGCGGTCGAGGACTCTCATCGCTATGCGGTCGAGCATCCGGACGAGGCATGTGCTGCGGGGGTCGAGATGTTCCCCGATCAGATGACAGCCGAAGTCTGCGAGCAGGCGGTCGGGCTCACGGTCGAGCAGCTCTCCACTGCCATGGTCGATGATGAGCCC
>JBOGEU010000042.1:0-2538 GCA_050741995.1 Acidimicrobiia bacterium
GCCCAGGAGTGAGCGCAGCGTGTCGATGACCCCGGTGAGCGGCTCGGGGTCGCCGGGGCCGTTGGAGACAAAGATCCCGTCGGGCTCGAGAGCGACGATGGCCCCCGCATCGGTCGATGCCGGAACGACATCGACGCCGAAGCCGCGCCCCGTCAGGTTGGCCAGGATGTCCTGCTTCATCCCCAGGTCGATGGCCACCACCCGACCCTGTCGCTCCCCCACCGGGTCCAGCGAATAGGCATGCTTCGTGGTCACGGCGGAAGCCAGGTCGAGACCGACCATCGAGGGGGCGGATGCCGCCATCTCCCTCAGCTCGGATTCGTCGGTGTCGACACCGATGGCGACCGGCATCGCCCCTCGGTCCCGGAGGTGCCGGGTGAGGCGCCTGGTGTCCACGTCGGCGATCGCCACGACTCCGTGCCGGCGCAGGTACTCGCCGACGGTCCCCGACGAGCGCCAGTTGGAGTCGCGGCGGGACAGGCTGCGAACCACGAGTCCCGAGACTGCCGGCGCCGAAGACTGCTCGTCGAGGTCGGTCACCCCGTAATTGCCGATGTGAGAGCTGGTCATCACCACCACCTGCCCTGCGTAAGAGGGGTCGGTGAGGATCTCCTGGTAACCGGTCATGGACGTGTTGAAGACGGCCTCGCCGGTGGTGGCACCCGTGGCGCCTGCCGCCCTGCCGACGAAGACCTCGCCATCTGCCGTGCAGAGCAAAGCCCGCTGCCGGTCAATCACCCCTGACTCCCCTCGTATGAGATCCGACCCTCATGAATCGTCGCCAGCACCCTTCCCGTCAACTCCATTCCCGTGAACGGGCTGTTCGCAGACTTCGAGGCGAACGCCCCCGGGATCCACGCCCGCTCCGGGTCGTACACCACCAGGTTGGCAGGTGCGCCGGGCTCCACCGCCATCCCATGCCGGGCGAGCCCCGCGATCCGTGCCGGCGCCGTGCTCATGCGGTCGAAGAACACGGCCTGGTCACGCCCCAGGGCACCGGAGGCCACCGCGGCCGCCGTCTCCAGCCCGATGACACCACGCGGTGCCTCCTCGAAGGGAACAGCCTTCTCCGCAACGGTGTGGGGGGCGTGGTCGGTGGCCACGGCGTCGATCACCCCCTGACGCAACCCGGTGGTCACCGCCTCCCGGTCACCTGCGCTGCGCAGCGGCGGGTACATCTTCAGATTGGGGTCGAGCTCGGCAAGGGCGGTCTCGTCCAGGGCCAGATGATGCGGCGTCACCTCGGAGCTCACCTTCACCCCCGCCAATCTGGCCTGCCGGATGTGCTCCACCGACGACTGCGTCGACACGTGCTGGATATGAAGCCGCCCCCCGGTGTCGCGGGCTATAGAGATGTCCCTCGACACGATCACATCCTCGGCAATTCCCGGCAGGCCGACGACACCGTGCATCACCGACATCGGCCCCTCGTTGATGTGCCCGTCGAGTGTCACCGACCGATCCTCGGGATGCTCGGCGACAAACGCCCCCGGCAGGTCGATCAGATAGGACATGATGGATCGCAACAGCCCGGTTTCGGGGACCGCGTCGCCGTCATCGGTGAACATCCTGATCCCGGCCTCGTACATCCCGTCGAGATCGGACATCTGGCGACCGGCGCGATCCCTGGTCAGGGCGCCGGCCACCCCGACGTGCACGGTGCCGATGCCCGAGGCCCTCGATATCGCCTCCCGCGCCCTCCGCCCGTCGTCGATCGGTGGATCGGTGTTGGGCATGGTGACCACTGCGGTGTAACCCCCTGCCGCCGCCGACCTGGCGCCGGTTTCGAGGTCCTCCTTCCAGGTCTCGCCCGGATCACGGAAGTGGACATGGAGGTCGACCAGGCCCGGCCCGACCCATGCCCCGCGGGCATCGATGACCTTCGAGCCGTTCCCGGCCCCGATGTCGCCGACGGAAACGATGATGTCACCGTCGATCAGCACCGAGGCCCGCTCGATCCCCGACGGCGTGAGCACACTGGCGCCGGTGATGAAGATCATCGGTCGCCTACCAGGGCCCACTCGAGCACGGCCATACGCATCGGGACCCCGTTGGCCACCTGCTCGAGGATGAGAGACCGGTCGCTGCCGACTGCGGCATCGTCGATCTCGATCCCCCGATTCAGCGGCCCGGGGTGCATGATCACGCTGGTCGGTTTGAGCATCGAAAGGCGCTCGGCGCTCATCCCGTATCGTCTCGAATATCCGGACCCGGATCCGAGTCCGGCCGTCGCTCCCCGCTCTTTCTGCACCCGGAGGAGATACACGACGTCGAGGTCGCCCAGCTCGTCATCCATCTCCGGGGTGGTCCTGATCCCCCAAGGGTTGCTCGGCGGGATCAGGGTGGTGGGGCCGATCAATGTCAGTTCCACCCCGAGTGCCGGCAACGCCGCGAGATGGTCGCGGGCCACTCGGCTGTTGGCGACGTCACCGACGATCCCCATTCGCAGCCCATCGAGCGACCCAAACCGCTGGCGGAGGGTGAGTGCGTCGATGAGGGTCTGGGTGGGGTGCTCTCGCCGCCCCACTCCGGCGTTGA
>JBOGEU010000043.1:0-1083 GCA_050741995.1 Acidimicrobiia bacterium
GATCTCGGGGATCCTGAACTCGTTGATGGTGCTGCTCGGTTACGGGCTGCCAAAGTGCCCCGAGGCGATCCTGCGCTCGATCGACATCGACTCGCGCCCGGGTACGTTCGTCCACGCCGTGCATCCGGCGGGCTGCTCCAAAGCGACGACGGCCGCCTGCCACGCCATCCTCATGGCGTTCAACGTGGGCATGAGCAAGATGTATGGCGACGTCGAGGAGTTCCATTCGCGGATCCTCGCCGGTAGCGGCGGTTTCCTGCCCGTCATCGACATCGAGGGCACCGATCGCCAAGGAGGGCGGTTCGGAGCTCCACTTCTCGATGTGGCACTAGCCGCCGGATACGGCGCCATGCCTGGCCGTGACGGGATCGACTCCGCCGGCCCCTTGCACAGCCCATTCGCCGCAATATCGAACGTGGAGACCTATGAGGCCCGATACCCGCTTCTCTACCTCTGGCGTCGCCAGGAGACAGATTCGGGGGGTCTCGGCCGGCGCAGGGGGGGAAGGGGAGTGAGCTTGGCGTGGACGCCACACAAGGCCGGCAGCTCGGTGGGTGTCGTGCTGCACGGTCACGGCTGCGCGGTCGCCAGCACCCCGGGGACGGGTGGCGGCTACCCCGGTGCAACCAACACGTTTGCCCTGGCGAGGGGCACTGGGAGCCGGAGCACCATGGCCGCCGGGCAGATCCCCCAGGACGAGAGTCAGTTGGGAACCGACATCGAGCATCCGAGCGGGCTTCACATGACCCGGCTCGAGGAAGGCGACGTCGTCATCGCCTGCAACAACGGAGGCGGGGGATTCGGTGACCCGTTGTCCCGGGAGCCGGATCGGGTGCTCGTCGACGTGCGGCTGGGGGCAGTCTCGCCCGAATGGGCTCGGCACGGCTATGGCGTCGTGGTCGATGGGGACGAGGTCGACCTGGCGGCCACCACGCAGCTGAGGGAAGAGCTGCGCTCACGCCGACTTGCCCGTCGGCCGGATGGCGAGCTTCCCGCCAACGACTCGACGCCCGGCCCTCGGCAATGTGCCGGATGCGGGAGCAACAGCCAGAATGTGATCCGGAACCGGCGGCGTCTCAGTGA
>JBOGEU010000044.1:0-7947 GCA_050741995.1 Acidimicrobiia bacterium
TGGATCTCGGAGAGGATCTCCAGACGCTCTGCCTCGTCCAGGCTCGTCCGCGCCGACGCGATCAGGGCGTCGATTGCCTCGGGGTCGGAGTACCCGTCCACGAAGCTGTTGACCGCTCCGTACCGACCGTCGGACACGGCACTGTCGAACAGGTAGGCGTCGGGAGTGCTGTATTGCGAGCTGGTGTACGACCACAGCGCGACGGGCAACGGATCTGTGGCCAGTATCTCGTCGAACTGGGCCTCAGGCACCGCCAGCACGTTCACGTGGAAGTTGGGGTTCAAGGCCTCGATGCTGTCCTTGAGGGTCAGCGCCGCGCCAGTGAACCCTTCATGGGTCTGGTCGCTGGCGACCGAGATGGTGAATCCCTCATCCCAGTAACCGGCCTCCGTGAAGAGCTGCTCCGCCATGGCGGGATCGGTCTCGTAGATCGGAGCGTCCGGGTCGTACCCGTACATCTCGACCGGGAGCAGGAAGCTGCCCCGGCCGCCGAGACCGCCCAGGATCCCGTCGATGTACCCCTGATAGTCGAAGGCGTAGTTGAACGCCTGTCGTACCCGCACGTCCTGGAAGAAGTCCAGTGGGATGGTGTCACCCTCGGGGAGCACACCTTCGGCGATGTTCATGTTCATGCCGATCTGGAGCACCTGGAGGTCGAGGACGCTGGTGTCGACCACCGCATGCTCGATGGGCTCGATCGAAGGCACGTCGGTCGGGCTGATGTCGACGATGTCGTATTCCTTGGCCTGCAGACCCGTTGCCGGCGAGTCGACGATCAACTCCCAACGCACGGGCAGGTGGGCGGGCTCACCCCAGTAGTCCGGGTTGATGTCGAACGACATCCGGTCGCCCCGCTCCCAGGAGTTGAGGGTGTAGGGACCGGAGCCCACCATGTTCTGAGCCATGTACTCATTGGGCTGGCCGGCCACCACGCCACCGTTGGCCTCGACCGCATCCTGGCTCACGACGCTGGCCACGGGGTGGGCAGCAAGGAAGGCGAGGAATGAGGCGTCGACCTGGTTCAAGGTCACCTCGAATGTGAGATCGTCCACCACCGTGGTCTCGGCCACGTTCTCGAAGAGCGGAGCCTGACCTTCGGGCAGGTTCATCTCGACGACTCGATCCCACGAGTACTTCACGTCCTCGGCGGTGAGGTCGGTCCCGTCGGAGAAGACGACACCCTCACGGAGGGTGAAGGTATAGATGAGCCCATCTTCTGAGATCGACCCACTCTCGATGGAAGGGACCTCGGTGGCCAGGGACGGGATCACGGAGCCATCGTCGGCCGCGAGCGCCACCAGCCGGTCATAGACGTTGAGGATCACGTCCATGCCGACGTCGTTCCCATTCACTGCCGCCGGATCGAGGTTGAAGACGTCGTCGTTGACGGTGATCACGAGCACATCGGGGTTGGGAACGTCACCTCCCGTCTCGCCACCAACCGTGGTGCCATCGCCGGGAACCGTGGTCTCGTCGGTGGCTTCCCCACCGCAAGCGACGGCGACCAGCGCGAGAACGGCGCACAAGGCCCACATCCTCATAGCAAACGACTTTCGTCCCATGTGAGTCCTCCTCAACTTTGTATCCACACGAAGCCCAATCGTTTGCAACGCTACCCAGAAGGGCGGCGAGCTGTCAACCAAATCCGGGGTGCTCATTGCTCCCCGGCCCTGATCTCAGACCCACTCGCCCCGCTCCGGGTGCCTCATCCGGTGAGGCGACAACGTTGAGTTCCGCCCCCAAGGGAGCCGATTCACGTCTCCAGGCCACAGGTTCTCCCTGCAGAGGTCGGCTGGTGCGGTGTTGTCCAAGTCGGCAAACGATTGGCGAAAGGCGAACGTCAGCCTCCCGGCGGCACCCGCTTTATCGAGTTGACGTCGTCGACGAGAGTCCCCACGCCTGCCACCGCGGCAGCTTCGAGCAGACGCCAGGCCACGATGAGATCCTGGGCGCCGGTCCCGACCGATTTGAACAGGGTCGTCTCTTCCGGCTGGAGCCGGCCCGGAGCCGCCCCCGAGACCAGTGAGCTCAGCTCTTCGGCCCGGTAGGCGCCGAACCCGTGGGCGGACACCGCCAGGAAGGCGTCACCGGCCTCGTCGAGGACCAACCCGGCGGAGTCGCAGACAACCCGGTCGAACGAGTCGAAGATGCCGGGATCGATCTCGACCCGGTCCCGACTGGCCGGGCCCACCGAGTTGACATGCATCCCGGGCCGAAGGTGCTCGGCCACGAACACCGGAGAAGCGGCTTTCGTCGCCAGCGTCACCAGCGTGGCACCGTCCAGAGCCTCATCCAGAGTCTCCGACGCGACCAGGGCTCCCGAGACGAAGTCGCTCATCTCGGCCACGAACGCCCTCCGGTTCTCGGGCGTGCGCGCAAACACCCGGATCTCGCCGGCGGGCCGCACCAACTCGATGGCCCGCAGCTGGCCGCGGGCCACCGGGCCGGTGCCCACGATGGCTGACACCGTCACGTCCTGAGGAGCCAGATAATCGGTTGCCACGGCCGCCACCGCCCCGGTGCGCAGGTTGGTCACCTCGAGGGCATCGACGATTCCGATCAGCTCACCGGTGCTCAGACGATGGACGTAGATCGTGTAACGCATCCCCACCCCCTTCGTCCGGTGGAGGACCTTGAAGCCGAGTAGGTCCTTCGAGACGATGAAGCCGGGCAGGGAGCGCAGCCAGCCGTTGGGGTGCTTCAGATCGATGCGGCCGTAACCGACCTCCTCCGCCCCACCCCCCTGGATGGCGAACAGCTCGCGGATCGAGTCGAGGACCATCTCATCGTCGATGAGTGAGTCGACAGCTCTCGCGTCGAGGATCCTCACCATCTCAGGCCGGGTTTCGGCCAAGGTAGAAGTCGGCGAACGACTCGTCGGCCGGGGCGATGCCGGCCTTGCGAGCCCCGTCGGCCGCAGTCCTCATCTGGCTCTCGGACAATTTCATCGCCGGTTGACGGATGGGCCCGCCGTTGTAGCCGTTGAGCCATGCTTGGAACTTCCACAGATAGCGATGAACCAGGTTGGCCCCACCGGTGCTCATGGTCGCCGAGCGCGCACTGCGGGCAGGCTGGACCCGCCAGTACTCCTCCATCGCCTCGTCCCTCTTCCCGGCTTGGAGCAAATCGAGCAATTGCGGGACGTACGACCCGTAGTACTCGTAGTTGCTGGTGCCTATCCACTGCATCCCGAACCGGTCGACCCACATCGGGGCGTTGAACTCCATCGGGTCGGACAACAGGACGTCGGCGCTCTCGAGGCGCCTGAACGTCTCATAGGTGTTCGTCGTCTGCTGTCTGCCCACCTCGTACTTGACCGCCACGATGGTGTCGACCTTGGTCAGACGCTCGAGGACGTCGGCGGGGAAGCCCCTGACGTCGAGACGTCTCAGGTTGGAGTGTTCGACGATGAAGAGGACGACGGCGAGATCGGTCGCCCGGCAGATGTCGAGCGTGTAGTCCTCCACCTCCTGAGCGGTGACCGGATAGAAGCTGTTGGGATGCCCGAGCAGCATCCCGTCGACACCGATGGCTCTGGCGTCGTTGGCCATGGTGACGATGTCGTCGCCCGTGTCGAATGCTCCCTGGAGAAGGAAGCGGTGCCGGCCGCCGGCCTCGTCCACGGCGATCTCCATGAAGGTCCGCATCTCGTCGAGCGTGGTCCCCGCCTCGGAGACCAGCAGAGCACCCCAGAACCCGAGCTCGATGTTGCGGCGCACATCGAACCGGATGGCGCCTTCGTTGAGGGTCTTGAGGTCGGAGGTATAGGAGGGGATGATCACATTGCAGGCCCCGTGGAACTTCTCCCTGGCCCACTGCTTGGCTTCCGATCTGCTGTATTCAGGCTGTGTCATGCGGTGATCCCATCCGCTGCGGAGGGGTGAGGGTACCTGTGGCCGCCTCTCCGCGGCCACCCTGCACCGGGCCGGGCAACCTGACGGCACAAACGTATGTGCTGCTAGCGTCGGAATCACGGGGCGCCCCGACCGAGAACCATCGCCCGGAGAGCCTCGAGAGCAGAGAGGAGAACTCGAAGATGACTGCGCTCAGCCCGGCGAAGGAGACGGCATTCGCCAAGGTCCGAGGTCTATGGGTGGCGATCCCGACCCCGTTCTCACCCGACGGTGAGATCGACGAGGGGTCTCTGCGAAAGGCGGTCGACTACTACATCGACGGTCTCGAGGTGGACGGCATCTTCTGCGGCGGTGTGATGGGCGAGTTCTGGTCGATGACGGTCGAGGAGCGAGCCCGATGCCACGAGCTGGTCGTCGGCGCCGCGGCGGGACGGGTCCCGATCATGGCCCACATCGGCCATCACGTCTACTCCGAGGCTGCCCGGTTGAGCCATCATGCCGAGCAGATCGGGGTCGACTTCGTGATCGCCATCAACCCCTACTTCCCGATCAAGCCATCCGATGACATCGTGCGCGATTGGTTCCGGCGCCTCACAGCCGAGTCGTCGGTCCCCTTCTTCCTGTTCAACACCTCCTACTCCGGCTACGCCCTGAGCCCGGCACTCATCGCCGAGCTCAGCGAGCTCGACACGGTCTGCGGCATCAAGAACCCGAAGCCGAAGGCTCATCTGCTCGAGGTCCACGATCGCGTTGGCGACCGGATCGTCGTCTGCGATGCGAACGAGGGCGACTGGCTCGGCCTCCACCTCGACCACGGATTCCCCGCGCTGATGTCGACTCCGGCTCTCGCCATGTTCCAGAGACCCTCCCATCGGCCGATTCGCGAATACACCCGGATGGCCGATGATGGCGACGTCGAGGGGGCATGGGCTCTGCATGCCACCCTGGGGGGCGAACGGAAGGCTTTCGAGCGATGGATACGCGCCCAATGGCTCGCCCGTGGCGAGGGAGCGATCCCCATCGCCGAGCTGAAGATGTGGCTCTCGTTGATGGGACTGCCCCAGGGGCAGGTCCGTCCGCCCCTGGTCCCGATGAGCGCAGACCGGGTCGACGCACTTCGCTCCGACCTGGACGCACTCGGGCTCCTCGACTCGATCTCGGCATGAGCCGCCGCGGCACCGTGACGACGCCATCTGCCAACTGCCGGAAGCGAGGCCTCGAGGGAGGACCCAGATGACACCAGGTGACATCGACTTCAAAGACGCCGTCGGGAGCCTCCACACCGAGGCGTTCGGTCGCGTGGCCAACTCGCCCTGGTACGCCGACGCCGTGTACGAGCGGTTCTCCGACGCCGAGTACGAACGTCGTTTCGCCGCCACGAGGGAGAAGATGAAGCGACTCGGGGTCGATGTCCTAATCGCCTGTGGCGGCCCCAATCACTGGAGCTGGGGCTCGGGCATGCGCTGGCTGAGCAACTATTGGGAATGGCATGGGATGTCGGCCTACGTCGTGGTCCCTCCCCAAGGCGAGCCGGTCCTGATCTGCGGGCCCGGCGGCGCCCACCGCGAGGCAGCGCGACGAGTCACGCCACTGAAGGACGTGCGCCATTCAGGGTGGGGGCGATCCGGTGAGGTCATCGTCGACCTGATCGAGGAGTGGGGGCTCGCCGATGCCACCGTCGGCATCTCCTATGTCGACCCGGTCTACGAGCAGAACCTCCCTGTGGACGAATGGGAGAGGCTTCGTGATGGGCTGCCCGGGGCGACACTCGAGCGAGTGGGCGATTTCTTTCACGAGCTCGTCCATGTGAAAAGCCCCGAGGAGATCGAGTGTGTCCGCAAGGCGGGCCAGCTCATGGACCAGGCGTTCCACGCCATGGTCGCCATCGCCCGGCCGGGGGTGACCGAGTACCAGCTCGCGGCGGCCGCCACCCACGCCGTCATGGATGGAGGGGGGCAGATCGACTTCACCATCATCGGCTCCACCCCGACGAGCAACCCGGGCATGGTGTTCGGCAATCCGTGGCCGTCGGGGCGTCAGCTGCAGAAGGGCGACATCATCATCAACGAGCTGGCATGCGGGTACAACGGGTACTCGGTCCAATTGGGGACCCCGATCTGCATCGGTGAGCCTCCCGCCTGGATCCGCGAGTTCTTCGAAGACGTAGTCCTGCCTGGCTTCCACCTGATGGCCGACCAGCTGGTGGGCGGCAACACCTGGGACGACGTGATGCGGGCGAGTCGGTTCTTCAGGGACAAGGGCTACGACTCCCGCCCTCTGTTCCTCCATTGCATTGACTTCGTCAGCCATCCACCACATGTGATGTGGGATCACGTCAGAGCCAATGACAACGAGCTCGACCTGGACCCCGGGATCGTGGCGATGCTGGAGCCGACCATCATCACACCGGACGGGCTGCTGGGCATCTTCTTCGGGCGGACCTACGTCCTCACCGAGGGCGGCAAGGAGCAGGTGACCAAGTTCCCCCACGAGCTCATCGTGATCTGACCCCCCGCCCTGTTCCAACCCCACGCCGTGTGACATCTCGGAGCGGTGGGCCCAACCTCAGCTTCTACGGCACGGATATGAAACAAACCGTCTCATCTTCGGACCGACCACCAGGGGAGCGCGGAACATGAGACCACTCGTTTCATATGTGAAACGCAGAACCTCAGGTTGCGGCAGGCTGTCGGGCTAGCAGGCCCGGGTCATCGTCCCAGCTTCTCCGCGAGCCATCGGAACGTGCCCGGTGCCCAGTGGTCGAAGTACTTGAAGGCGCAATGGCCGGCGTCGGAGTAGATGCGGGCCTCCTTGCCGGTCACCGGGCCGGTCTCCAGCATGAAGTAGATGTTCCCGATCGGGGCCAGGTGATCGTGTTTGCCGTTGATCATCAGGACCGGCATCGTGATGTTCTCGAGGATGCCCTGCTCCGACAGCGCCCATCGAGAGAACTCGCCGCGCTCTTCTTCGACCGAAGTCGTCGGGAAGGACGGGGGGTCGTCGGGGGCGCCAAAACGCAAGGTGGCTCTCTCTTGCCTCACCCGGACGAACTCCTCGAGCTCGTCGTCTCCCATCACATACCCGAAGGGGTGCCCGGCATTGGCCACGACGGCTCCCAGCTTGGCCGGGGCCGTGCCCGCGAGCTGCATCACCGAATACCCGCCGCGGCTGATCCCGAAAGCTCCGACCCGACCGCCATCGACCTCGGGCCTGGCGGCGAGATAATCGATCGCCGCCTCCCACGCGCTCACCGACTCGGGAGCCCAGGGGAACGGGTTCTCGCCGGTTCCGGGACCGTCCATCACCAGCGCCGCCATCCCGTTCTCGATGCAGAGGTCCTGGGCCCAGCCCCGGTCCTCCTTGAACACGTCGGCACCACACATGACCAGGACCGCGGGGACGGGTGCGTCGGCACGAGGGGCGCGGAAATGGGCCCGGATCGTCTTCCCCTGATGCTCGAACTCGACCACCTCCACCGGAGGGTCGAGGTGGGCGCATGCCTTGCGATAGGCGCGGGCACAGTCGTCGCTGATCCGCCGCTTGACGTCGGACACCTCGCCGGGGAAGCGGCCGATGGCGTAATAGGTCTTCGCTTGCAGGTAGGACTTTCTCGACGCCTCGAAATCGCCGGCCTCCTCGTGACCATCGCCTTCCTCTTCGTGGCGGCGGGCGATCTCCTCCCAGACGGGGACCCATTTGTCCTGAGTCGTCCCCTCGAGGCGGGCGACGGCAGCCTCCAATTCGGCGATGTCGTCGATCATCGAGAACCAACGGCGGTAGAACCCGCCGTGGACTACGACAAAGGGATCTTCATTGGGGGCGAACCCGAGTTCCAGTGTCAAGGCGACCTCCTGATCGGCCGGGCCACGATAGTCGCGAAATCGATTGCAGATCCCAGTCCGCCCGCTATTCGGCTTTGAGTGGAATCACGGGCAGGACGAGATGTGAAGGGTGGTCAGGGCCGACATGGATGGTCACGGTGCCACCGAAGGTCTCCTCGGGGCGGTCGTCGGGATCGGAGTGGGTCATGCCCCCGGTGCCACGTGTGGCGTAGTAGAAGGACTGCCCGTACTCGTCGAGCGGACCCCGATAC
>JBOGEU010000045.1:0-2896 GCA_050741995.1 Acidimicrobiia bacterium
AGAGGCAGTGGACCGAACGCGGCCAACGTCTCGATCGCCGTCGGCAGCGAAGCACCAGAGCGGACAGTTGACAACAGGTCGCGGAGCCCGTCGGGCCACGCCCTCTGCACCTCGTCGAGACTCTGTGCCCGCTTGCGAGCAAAGAACGCCCGGGGAAGGGTGGCGACCACGACCGCAGGCATCAGGGAAACGACAGGCAGCGAGGTGACGGCGAGCACCACCAGATAACTGGCGATCCCCGCCCCGATCGAGGTGAGCCAGAACTGAAGTGGCGTGACGTCGAGACCGGCCGTCTCCAGCCAACCGATCCTTCGGGTCAGCCGACGTCTCCGTGCCGCCGCGCTCGCCAAGAGCAGCCGCAACAGCAGCACGGTGGCCAGAGCGGTGGTTGCCGCAGCCAAAACGCTCACCACGCCGCCACCGAGCCCTCCATCAGCTTGGCCATGGTGACATCGGCAGGTAGTGACCTCTCAAAGCGGCGCACCAACGCCTCAGGCGGCAGAGCACCCGTCCATTCCAGAGGAGAGCCCAGCCGATCGCGGTGAAACAACGGCTCGGACGAGAAATCATCGTGCAGCGAAGGCACCAGCGCCCGGATCTCCACCGTCCTCCGCCTGATCCCTCCCCCTGCCGGATCGACATCCCGGTCAAGGTGAACGACGAGGTCGATCGACGAGGCGAAGACCTTGCGCACCACCCGTTCGGGAATGTTCTCACCCGCCATCAGCGCCGCATTCACCAGCGCATCCAAGGCGTCGGATGCAGAGTTGGCATGGATGGTGCAGGCCATGCCGCATCCGGCATTGACGGCTCGAGTCAACTCGAAAGCCTCGGCACCGCGGACCTCCCCCACCACGATGAGATCCGGTCGCATCGCCAGTGTGATCTTGACCAGGTCGCGAAGGCTGATCTCCCCGGATCCGTCCAAGGATGGGGGGCGAGCCTCGTAGTAGGAGCCGTGAATCAAAGGCACGTGCAACTCGCGGACCTCTTCGCAGGCGCGCACACAATGATCGAGAGGAGCGGCGGCGATGAGTGCAGAGAGGAACGATGTCTTCCCCGCCCCCGGTGGCCCGCTGACGATCACCGATGCCGACGCCCGCATCGCCGCTGCCAGGAAGCCGGCTGCGCTACCGGAGATCGATCCGAGGTCGACCAGCGACGAAAGAGTCTCCCGGCGCAATGCGTAACGACGGATGGTGGCCGACAGGTGATCGGACACCGGTGGGATGACAGCGGTGAGACGCGCCGACCCATCCATGATCCGAGCCTGAGACATCGGATTCGAAGCATCCAGTCGACGATCCGACCCCGCGATCAATCGCTCGATCACCTGCCTGTTCTCTGATTCGGAGCTCGGTGTCTCCAGGGCCCGCAGCAAACCGCCGGCTTCGAGGTAGGTGACACGGTCGCCTTCGATGAAGATCTCCTCGACGTCGTCCCGGTCGAGCAACTCGCCGAGCGGACCGTACGACGACACCGACTGGAGCAGTCGCCGCACCGTCGCTTCGGGGTCCGCCAGCGAACGACCGTCGCCGAGATGGGCGTTGCGCTGGTATTCGTCGACCGTTGAGCGGAGCAACTCGACCAAGCGGCCGGTGTCTCGGGCCGGGTCCACTCCCGAACCGTCGATGCGCTCCAGAGCCTGCCGTCTGATTTCGTGATAGGCATCGACACTCATGGCATCGCCTCGGCAATCAACTCCGCAATTCGGCCCAGGGCGCGGGCGAAAGGCCCTCGGCTGGGTCGGGTCCCGTCCCATGCGGCCCCCTCCAATGCGCGATCCTCGGGCAGAAGCACCAAAGGCATGCCGGGCATGAGGCGGGCCATCTCGGACTTGATCTCCGCCCGGCGCCGCCCCCCGGTCCCGACCCTGTTGACCACGGCTACGACATCGTCCGGACCGGTGATCGAGGCAAACGATTGGACGGTGCGAACCAATCTCGACATCCCGACCGGTGTTGCCAGCCCCACGGCTATCAGCGCAGTGAACCGGAGCACGTGGAAGCGATCGGCCGCCAACGAGCCCAGATCGGCGACCAGCACCTCGTATCCCAGACCCCCGACGTCATCGAGGAGACCTTCGATCTCGATAGCCGGCAGCTCCTGGTTCCCAGGATCGGCGAGCCCGCCGACGATGCCCAACCCCTCGAAGTCGACGATCGCCTCGTCCAGATCACCCGAATGATGGGCGCTGTCGACCGCCGTCATCAGGTTCGGGTGGAGCGGCAGGTCGAGACGCTGTGCCACCGACGGGTTGTGTTGGTCGAGATCGAGAAGGAGCGTGGATCGTGATGCGGAGAGAGCGGATGCGAGCCCGATGGCGACCTCGGTGGCGCCGACACCGCCCAGCGGACCGATTACACCCACCCGGAACGTGTTGTGGTCCTTGGGAACGGCGACGAGATTGGGGCGCGGTTGCATGAGCGTCCCCGCCGCGACCGTTAAGAACTCTTCGGCCGAAGCGTCGGACTCGATGACGTCGGTGATCCCGGATTCGAGAAGATGCCGCTTTGCGTCGGGAGCGTCCACCGGGCTGTAGACCCCGACGATCTCGCGACCAAGCTCCCGCAAGCTCCTGACCAGACGGGGAGTGAGGAACGAGCACACGTCGTCGATCACCAGCACCTCGTATTGGTCGGCAAGTGCCTGCTCGGCGCCCATCACCCTGACACGAACCCGCCCGCCGCCGTGGTCGAGCAGAAATCGGTGGACTCGATCCGGCCAATCCCTCGCTGAGGCCGCCAAAGCGATCTCCGGCCCCAGGTTCAACTCTCTTCCCCCATCGGCGCCGAAGCCCCGGTCGAGCGGACGATCTCGATCGAGCCGAGGTCGATGGCCTTGGCAAGCGCCAGGGCCTCATCCGATGTCACCGCCACCACCACGTGATAAGAAC
>JBOGEU010000046.1:0-1931 GCA_050741995.1 Acidimicrobiia bacterium
CCCTGAACCGCACTCCTTCCCCCCGTCGCCGGATCAGTCGCCGGTTCCTGCTCACCGCGGGAGCGCTGATCTTCGTGACCGTCCTGGCCCTGACATTCGCCTTTGCACTGCGACGGGCCACCCCCGGAGAGGACGGGACCGCCGGCGGCTACGTCTTCCAGGTCGGCTCACCCGGTCCCGGGGAAGCGGCACCCCCACTGAGACTCCCGACCGCCAACGGCACCATCTTCGACCTGGCAGGCCAGACAGGGACCACCGTCCTGTTGTATTTCCAGGAGGGGCTGATGTGCCAGCCGTGTTGGGACCAGCTGGTTGATATTGAGGCATCCTGGGACCGGTTCAACGCCCTCGGCATCGACACCATTGCATCGGTCACCACCGACTCCATCGAGCTGCTGCCCCGTAAAGTGGCAGACGAAGGTCTGGCATCTCCGGTGCTGTCCGACCCCGATCGTCGCGTTTCCGAAGAGTGGGGCACCCTCGACTACGGGATGATGGGCGGAAGCTTCAACGGGCACAGCTTCATCGTGGTCGGTCCTGACGGAACCATCCTCTGGCGGGCCGACTACGGCGGCGCCCCCGACTACACCATGTACCTGCCGGTCCCGGCGTTGCTCGCCGACCTGGAAGAGGGGCTGAATGCCGGCGCCTGAGCACATCCCGGTGGTGCTGCTCACCCGGGCCGACTGCAGTCTCTGCGACCAGGCCAAGACGGTCCTCGATCAGATCGCAGAGGACTATCCGCTGCGGGTGCGGACCGTCGACCTGGGCAGCGAAGAAGGTCAAACCCTCGCCGACCACGGTGGAGTGCTGTTCCCTCCCGGCGTTCTGGTCGACGGCCGACCCTTCTCCTATGGACGTCTCTCCGAGCGCAGGCTGCGCCGCGAGTTGGACAGGATGTCGTCGTGCCGGTGAGCAAGAAGCGGAAGCCCAAGCCCAAGACCCGCCCGGCCCCGCAGTCCTCTGAACCTCCCGCCCGTCGTCTGACCCGTTCGGAAACCAGGAGCCGTACCGCCACCGTCGGACGGGTGCTGGCGGTGGTGGGCGGGGTCCTCTTCGTCCTCGGCAACATCGGCGCTCGCGCCGGATGGGTGCTCTTCCCGTTCGACACTCACCATGTGTTCTCACAATACGGTGGGGCCGTGCTGGCGTTGGTTGGTGTGGCTTTGGCGGGTAGACGATAGAAGTGGTTGAACCCTACCGGGTCACGGCTGATCTGACTACTACAGGGCATCGGAGAATACAGGGAACGGGGAGATGACAGCTATCACCGGTCGCCGGCAGGCGCCGGTCACCTCCAATGGGGGTCGCAGATGTTCGAGACGGCAGGTGCAAATCGCCGGATGGACCATGATCTGGCTGGGTGTGCTGCTCATCGGCTTCCTCGGCTACCAGCTTTGGGGACCGGGCTCTACACGGCCGCGGCGCAGAAACCGGCTCGACTTCCAACTCTCCGAACGCCTGGCCGCCCCCGCGCCGCCCACGCTCGCCACACCGCCGCCGGTCTCGGAGGCCGACCCACTGTCGTCCGCTCCGACGGCTGTGCTGGCGCCTACCGTTGTCCCCGAGGCGGCTCGGGCGGAAGGGGAGGCTTTGGGTAGGATCCGCATTCCCACCGCCGACGTCGACCACGTAATGGTATCCGGGGTGACCCGGGAGGTGTTGAAACTGGGACCGGGGCACATGCCATGGACTCCGCTCCCCGGACAGCCCGGCAACGCGGTGGTCAGCGGGCATCGCACCACCTACGGCGCACCCTTCTTCCATCTCGACCAGGTGGAGCTGGGCGACGAGATCTACGTGGAGACGTTGATCGGGACCCACACCTACCGGGTAGGGGAGATCCTCGTGGGCGAGCCCACCGACGTCTGGGTGACCGACCCCCGCCCCGGCGCCTGGCTCACCCTCACCACCTGCACCCCCCGCTACTC
>JBOGEU010000047.1:0-2455 GCA_050741995.1 Acidimicrobiia bacterium
ATCCAATTGAGCTACAGGGGCGAGGGCTTAGGTCCGTCCCCAAGGCGACCCATTCGAGCGGGTGAAGGGAATCGAACCCTCACCGCCAGCTTGGAAGGCTGGAGCTCTACCATTGAGCTACACCCGCAGGCGGGCTCATTGTAAAGCCTCGTCGGGCTGGTCGGACTTGAACCGACGACCTCCTGCTCCCAAAGCAGGCGCGCTACCAAACTGCGCCACAGCCCGTATTCGGTCAGAGTACTTGTCGCCCGGTTTCTGTCCCACCCCATTCCTACGGTCGAACCATGGAGGTGGGGGTCGAGTATCGGGAACGGATCGCATCGTGGGAGGGTATGTCTCGATGGGAGCGGTCCGAATTGGGCAAGGACCTGCGCCGCCTCGGTCTTTCGTACGGCGAGATCATGAACCTGATCCCGGTCAAGAAGTCCACCCTGGCCACCTGGTGCCGCGATGTGAAACTGACCGAGGACCAGATACTCCTTATGAAGGCGCGACGCCCGCCGGTGCCCGGCATACCTCGGGACACCCAGCGGAAGCGCCATCGGGAGATAGAACTGATCCAGACACAAGCCAGTCTCGAGGCGATCCATCTCCAGCGTGATCCGTTGTGGGCAATGGGCGTGGCCCTGTACTGGGGAGAGGGAAGCAAGACGAGCAGGCGACTCGAGATGGCGCATTCAGAACCAGGCGCTCTCCGACTCTTCATGCGGTGGGCTCGGACATTTCATGATCCGCGTGCGAGCTTTGCCGCCTCGCTCAACCTTCATTCCGACAACAATGAGTCCGAAGCAAGACACTTCTGGTCGACGGAATTGGGCATACCCCTGGACGACTTCACCAAGACGTTCATAAAGCCGGATGGCACTGGGCACCGAAAGAACCATCTTTCGACCGGTGTATGCCGGGTGACCATGCGACGAAGCACCGACGCATTCCTTACGACCATGGCCTGGATCGACTTCGTTTGTGATCGCTACGGCCAGTAGAATTCCATCGGGGCCGCTAGCTCAATTGGCAGCAGCAGGAGCCTCTTAAGCTCAAGGTTCCGGGTTCGAGTCCCGGGCGGCCCACGACGCTCTCGGTATCACCGGTGGCTCCTCTCATGGGACAATGACCCCCACGCGCGGGTGTGGCGAAACTTGGCAGACGCACAGGGTTTAGGTCCCTGTGGGCGAAAGCCCGTGGAGGTTCGAGTCCTCTCACCCGCACGGCGTTGATTTGCGTGGGAACCACCCCCCTGCACCCCCGCCCCGCACCGGACCCACCCACCCCGAGCTGAACCGGGCACCGCCCGCCCTAAGGCTCTTGCTTCTCCGGCAGCGACGGCACACCGGTGATGATCCTCGCCCCTCGTCGGAAGGTCAGGTAGCTCCAGGCCCACGAAACCAGCACGAAGAACCGGTTGCGGAACCCGATCAGATAGAAGATATGGATCGACAGCCACGCCACCCAGGCGAAGAACCCGCCGAACCGGACCCGACCGAAGTCGGCGACGGCCCGGGCCCGCCCGATGGTCGCCAGCGAGCCCTTGTTCCGATATCGGAATGCGGTCCGCTCATCCCCCGCCAGATCCGCCTTGATCATCCGAGCCGCATGCCTGCCCATCTGCATCGCAGCCGGAGCCACCCCCGGCACGCCGGGACGGAGCGCCAGGTCGCCGGTCACGAACACCTCGGGGTGCCCCGGGACCGACAGATCCTCGTCGACCACAACCCGGCCACTGCGATCGGTCTCCACGCCGAGCATCGCTCCGAGCGGTGACGCCTGCACACCGGCCGCCCAGAGAACCGTGCCCGCATCGATTCGCCGGCCGTTGCTCAGGTCGACACCGTCGTTGTCGATGCCGTCGACCAGGGCGCCGGTCACCACCTCGACGCCCAGGGCCACGAGCTGCCGTCGGGCGCTCTCCGACAGATCCTCCGGGTACACCTGTAGGACATGGGTTGCTCCCTCCACCAGGATCACATTGGCCCGGGTCGGATCGATCGTGTGAAATTCCTTGCCCATCGAGTGGACCGCGATCTCGATCAGCGCCCCGGCAAGCTCCACCCCGGTGGGCCCGCCGCCCACGACCACGAAGGTCAAGAGCCGGTCGGCGAGCTCGGGGTGCCGTTCCGCGGTTTCGAATGCGGTGAGCACCCGCTGGCGCATTCGGACCGCGTCTTCCAGCGTCTTCAGTCCCGGGGCCCGCTCCTCCCACTCGTCTCTACCGAAGTAGGAGTGTGCGGCACCGGTGGCCAGGATCAGATAGTCGTATTGGACCTCGGTGCCATCGTCGAGGGTTATCGCCCTGGTCACGGTGTCTAGCTTGGTGACCTCGGCGAGCAGGACGCCCTTCACGTTGCTCTGGCGCCGGAAGATCGACCTGATCGGATACGCGATGTCGCTCGGGTTGAGCGCCGCCGCCGCGACCTGATAGAGCAATGGTTGGAAGAGATGGAAGTTCCGTCGGTCG
>JBOGEU010000048.1:0-1200 GCA_050741995.1 Acidimicrobiia bacterium
TATGAATCCTGCGGATCCAGTCACCACCGCTCTCACCCGGCGCCTCCTCTTTGGGACAAGGACAGGCAATGGCCGGCCCTGGGCGGGATCGGTGCCGGGGTCAAGGCCTGGCTCTCCCTCATCGTCCCGAGCGGTTGAAGACCGCCCTGATCGTGCGCAGCAGTATCTCCAGATCGAGCCGGGTGCAACATCGCCTGTGGTAGGCGAGCTCGAGGCGTACCCGCTCGGTCCAGTTGAGGTCGGCGCGTGCCGCCACCTGCCACAAACCGGTCATCCCCGGTCTCAGGTCGACGCGGGCGGTGTGCCAGGCCTGGTAGGTCTCGAGGCCGAACGAGGTGGGGCGTGGTCCGACCAGCCCCATGTCGCCCTTCAGCACATTGAACAATTGAGGGAGCTCATCGAGGCTCGAGGCGCGGAGCAGCTTCCCGATGCGGGTGATTCTCGGGTCGTTGCTGATCTTGAAGTCGGGCCACTCCAGCTCATTGAGGTGGAGCAGGTCCTCTTTCATCGATTCGGCGTTCTTGACCATTGTTCTGAACTTCAAGAGCGCGAACCGCCTGCCGTCGCGGCCGGTGCGCGCTTGCCGGAACATCGTGGGGGCCGACGGATCCTGGAGTTTCACCAAGAGGGCGATCAGACCGGTCAGTGGAAGCCAAAGCGGCGAACTCAGGACGACAAGGGCCAGGTCGCGCCAGCGGGCCATTCGCTCGTGTCGACGAACGGCCTCACCGGATCGTCTCGGGTAGCGGATCCACCATGACGATTCCGACCGTCGGTCCAAGGTTGCGCTGTGCCTTCTTGGCCCGTCACGCAGAAGTCCATCCAACCGCTCGGCAATGCCGGTCATGGGAATCAATCGTCCTCAGAGCCGGCGAGCGATCTCAACAACGCGTCACTGGTGGGGGCTTCGTGGGGAAATGTCGAGGCCGAGACCTCGATGGCGACCGCCTCGACCTGTGCGTGCTCGAGAATCCGATCGATCACACGAGACCTCGCGGCCATATCGGTCTCAGGAAGAACCAGGGTGATCCACCTCGAGTCGACCCAGCACGTATCCAAGGCCCGCATCGAGCCTGAGACCGTCGCCGCCAAGCGTTGCCACTCTCCGTTGATGGTCTGTCCAACCGGGCTCTGCAAAGCGATGACCGACACCGAGCCGCCATAACGGCGAGCGCGGCCAACTTCGTAATCGAGCCGTGC
>JBOGEU010000049.1:0-1447 GCA_050741995.1 Acidimicrobiia bacterium
GCCTTGGCCCGTTACGACCGGCCCGCCCCCACCGTCGCCGCCTACGACCAGCTACTCGGGACAGGAGGACCCCAATGACCAAACTGACCGAACCCGCCGCCGACGCCGCCATCGTCTCAGCCGCCACCACCCTGTGTTTGCCCACCGTCCGTGCCCAAGCCGCCGTCCTGGCCGACGCCGCCGCCCGCGACCAGCTCACCCACCGCGGCTATTTGGCCGAACTGTTATCCACCGAGGTCGATGACCGGGCCGAACGGCGCCGCCTGCGCCGCATCCGAGAAGCACGGTTCCCCCGCCTCAAACACCTCGCCGACTTCGACACGACACTCTCACCGGTCGACCCAGCCACCATCGCCACCCTCGCCGCCGGGCGGTTCATCGACACCGGATCACCCCTCGTCCTGTTAGGCGACTCGGGCACCGGAAAGACCCATCTCCTCATCGGCTGTGGCATCGCCGCCTGCCACCAAGGACGCTCCGTCCGCTACCTCACCGCCGCCGCCCTCGTCAACGAGCTCGTCGAAGCCCAAGACGAACGCGCCCTCAACCGCACCGTGGGCCGCTACGGACGCCTCGACCTCCTCCTCATCGACGAACTCGGCTACCTCCACCTCGACCCCCGCGGCGCCGAACTGTTGTTCCAGGTCATAACCGAAAGAGAAGAACGCGCCACCGTCGGGGTGGCAACCAACGCCCCCTTCTCAGAATGGGCCGCCACCTTCACCGACCCCCGCCTGTGCGCCGCCATCGTCGACCGGCTCACCTTCAACGCCCACATCATCGAGACCGGCACCGACTCCTACCGCCTCCGCACCACCACCAAGACAAAGAGAGCAACCAAAATGACCTAACCCGACCCGACCCACTGACCACTGTCCGTCACCGCCCCAGGTGCCGGAGCCGACCAAACACTGCCAGAGGTGGAGCCAAATCAAGCCATCACAGTGGGGCCAAATTGAGTTGACATTCCCATTCCGGCGTCGGAATGAGCCACGAGCCCTTCGAGGTGGGTTCCACGGGCCCATCGGGCCATATCTAGGGCGTCGAGGACCATTTCGGCTCGCATGTGGGAAGCGACCCGCCACCCGACGATGCGGCGGGAGAAGGCGTCGGTGATGAAACACACGTACGCCATCCCCGCCCAAGTCGCCACATAGGTGAGATCGACCACCCACAGCCGGTTGGGAACGTCGGCTGAAAACTGGCGGTCGACCAGGTCAGGATGACGGTCAGCCGTCGAGTCCGATCGGGTTGTCCGCACCGTCCGTTTCCGTGTCACGCCCTCGATCTCGGCGGCTTTCATCAGGCGGGCAACCTGGTCCCGGCCGATGTCCCAGCCGGCCCGACGGGCCGCCTTCCATAGCTTGTACGCCCCATACAGCTTCCGGTTCCCAACCCAGATCGCCACCAGGATCGGGATCATCACCTGATCCCGCAACGCACGGGC
>JBOGEU010000050.1:0-2510 GCA_050741995.1 Acidimicrobiia bacterium
GAGCCGGCGGCCGCACCGGCGGCAGAGCCCGAGCCGGAGGCGGCGCCCGCCCCGGCACCGGCAACAGCCACACCGCCTGCACCGGCCGCAGCGGCTGCCTCCTCCGCCGAAATCGAAGAGGTCGAACTGAGCCGAGTCCGGCTGCGCACTGCCGAGAACATGATCAAGGCCAAACAGACGGCGGCACACGTGTGGACCTCGGTCGAGGTGGACTACGAGCGGGTGGAGCGGGTCCGCCAGGCCCACAAGGAGGAGTTCAAGGCTGCCGAGGGCTTCTCGCTCACCTATCTGCCGTTCATCTCCCGGGCCGTCATCGACGCGCTGCGGGCATTCCCGGTGGTCAACAGCTCGTTCAATCTCGAGGAGAAGAAGGCGGTGTTCCACAAGAACGTCGATCTCGGGATCGCCGTCGATATCGAGCACGAGGCTCTGGTGGTGCCCAGGGTGCGCCACGCCGACAGCTTGCGTCTGGTGGGCATAGCCCGCGAGATCAAAGAGCTCGCCGAGCGGGCCCGAAGCGGCAAGCTCGGGGTGGACGATCTCACCGGCTCGACGTTCACGATCACCAACCCGGGCCCGTTCGGGTCGTTCATCTCGGTCCCGATCATCAACGTGCCAAATGTGGCGATCCTGTCCACCGAGACGGTCACCAAGCGGCCGACCGTGGTCACCGACGCCGACGGGCAGGACATGATCGCGATCAGGCACATCGGGTACCTGGGCCTGACCTGGGATCACCGCGCTTTCGACGGCTCGGTCGCAGTGCTGTTCCTGCAACGGATAAAGCAGAATCTCGAGACCTGGGATTGGGAGCAGGAGCTTGCATAGCAAGCTCCTCCTACTTGGTCCGGGGGTGGGCTGGTGACGGTCGACGATCGGACCCTGCGCGTCCGATGGCTGGGGCGGCTGCCCTATGCCGAGGCTTGGGATCTGCAGCGGGCGATCCACGAGGGGAAAACCACGGGGAGAACCGAGGACGACTACCTGCTGCTCGTCGAGCACCCGCCCGTGTTCACCATCGGGCGCAACGGTGACGGCTCCAACCTGCTGGTCGACCAAGCACATCTCGATACCGAGATCCACCATGTGGACCGGGGCGGGGACATCACCTTCCACGGTCCCGGTCAGCTGGTCGGCTACCCGATCCTGACCCTCGACGACCCCAAGCAGATCGTCCCCTATGTCCGCAATCTGGAACGGGCGTTGATCGCCACCCTGGGCCAGTTCGGGGTCGAGGCCTGGGCGGAGCCCGGGTACACCGGTGTGTGGACGGAGAAGGGCAAAGTTGCTGCGATCGGGGTGCGGGTGGCGAGACGGGTCACGATGCACGGGTTTGCCCTCAACCTGCATCCCGAGATGCGCTACTTCGGGATGATGAACCCATGTGGGATAAGCGATCGCCCGGTCACCACCCTTTCCGAGTTGGTCGGCCGCAAGGTGACCCTCCAGGAGGCGGTGGAGGTGCTCGAGCCGCAGTTCGAAAGAGTGTTCGGGTACGTGGTGTCGGAGACACAACACGCCGCTTTCTCCAGAGGCCAGGGCCGCCGTCCCGAGTTCGAGGTCGACCGGCTGCTGGAGGCCGGCACCTTCAGCCCCGAGAAGAGGTCGGCGGAGCCGATCCTGATCAACGGCCGTCTACCCGGTGAGCCGCCCCGCCCCGAGTGGATGAAGGTCACCGCCCATCTCGACGGGGATTACCTCGAGTTGAAGAAGCTGATGCGTGGTCTCGAGCTCAACACGGTTTGCGAGGAGGCCAACTGCCCCAATATCTACGAATGCTGGGGCATGGGGACGGCCACGCTGATGATCCTCGGGGACAAGTGCACCCGAGCCTGCTCGTTCTGCAATGTGACGACGGGCAAGCCCACCGAGCTCGACATCTTCGAGCCGTTCCGAGCTGCCGAGGCGATCGCCAAGATGAATCTCAAGCATGCGGTGATCACCTCGGTCAACCGCGACGATCTCGACGACGGCGGAGCCGGGATCTTCGCCCACACCATCACCGAGAGCCGGCGCCGGTCAGCGGGCACCGAGATCGAAGTGCTGATCCCTGATTTCAAGGGCGACCGTGAAGCATTGCAGACCGTGATGGATGCCGTGCCCGAAGTCCTCAACCACAACACCGAGACCGTGCTCCGGCTGCAGCGGGACATCAGGACCTCGGCCAACTACGGACGCTCACTGGCCCTGCTGTGGCGGGCGAAGCAGATGAACCCCGATGGTTTGACCAAGTCGGGTCTCATCGTGGGGATGGGAGAGACCCGGGAGGAGGTCCTGGGCACTCTGGCCGACATGCGGGCGGTGGGGATCGACATCATCACCATCGGCCAATACCTGCGACCGACGGCGAGGCACCGCCCGATCCACCGTTATGTCCATCCCGACGAGTTCGCCGAGTACAAGTCCTTCGGCGAGGGCCGGGGCATCCCCCATGTGGAATCGGGGCCGCTGGTCCGTTCCAGCTATCACGCCTAGGAGAGCCGGGAAGCGGTTCCGGTCAGCATCGGCGC
>JBOGEU010000051.1:0-1774 GCA_050741995.1 Acidimicrobiia bacterium
GTCTCGGTGAGATCGGTGGTGAAGGCCTCGAGACCCTCGCTTGCTGCATCGGCCAGTGTCTCTGGGTCGATCGGCCGGTCCATGTGCCACTCCTGTATCAGCTGGTACGTCTCGCACAGGGGTGAGAAACCGACTTGCGGGGCGCTGCAATCGTCCACGATCATCGGGACTTCCACCGGCTGGGTGACGGGCGTGGTCCCAACAGGGGTCGTCGCTGCCGGAGTCGAGGACGTGGTCCCGTCAGGGACGCCGACCGAGCCGCCACAGGCGGTCATCATCAGCATCGCGAGCGCAAGCAGTAGACGCATGACGAGCATTATCGGCAACGAGTGTCCATTACCGTCGTGATTGATGCACCTGCGAGTCGTGCTGCGCAGCCCGGGTGGGGAGACTCTCACCAGAGACACCAGGGACGGGCTGTGGGCGGAGTCCGACGGTGACCCCGATCATGAGATCGGCGCCGGTCTCTTCGCCCTTCCCGGGCTCATCGACGCCCACGCCCACCTGGCCAAAGAGACCATGGATTTCGGCCCGGGGGACCCTGTCGGGACGGCGCACCGGGCGAGGCAGGCTCTCGAGGCCGGCGTCGGCCTGGTGTTGGACAAAGGATGGAGCGATTTGACCGTCGTAGACGCCATCGACGAGCTCGATCCCATGGACCGGCCCGAGATCGAAGCCGCAGGCGTCATCGTCGCCGTCGACGGAGGATTCTGGGATGGATTCGCCCGCGAGATCGGACCCGGAGAGATCGTCACCGCCGTCAACGATGCCGCCGCCGAGGGCAGGGGCTGGGTGAAGCTGATTGGTGATTGGCCGCGCAAGGGAGTGGGCCCGGTCGCAAACTTCTCGGAGGGCGAACTACGAGCTGCGGTTCGGGTGGCGGCCGGTCTCGGTTCCCGAGTCGCGGTTCACACCATGGCCCGGGAGGTGCCCTCGATGGCGGTGAGCGCAGGCGTCCACTCCATCGAGCACGGGCTCTTCCTGTCCGGCGAGGACCTCGCCGCGCTCGGTGCCCGGGGCGGGATCTGGGTGCCGACCGTGGTCCAGGTCGAGGCCGTCATCGTGCAGATCGGCGCCGATTCGTCCGGGGGGAGGTTGCTTCGCGAGGGTCTCGCCAACATCGGCGCGAATCTGGCTCTGGCGGTCGAGGCCGGTGTCCATGTCCTCACCGGGACGGACCTGGCGATCGGCAGCCATCATGTCGCGATGGAGGCGATCCGTCTCTGGGAGATGGGCATGGACGGTGCAGCCGTCGTCGACTCGGCATCGTCCGCGGGGTTTCGGGCGACGGGTCGTCCCTCGGCTTTCGGGGTCGGGGATCCGGCCAATGCGATCTTCTTCGCCGAGGATCCGGTCCTCGATCCTCGGGTACTCGCCCACCCCGAGCATGTGATCCGTCTCGGGAGGATCGTCAGATGAGGCTGGTGCTCGCCTCCTCCTCGCCCCGGCGCAAGGGTTTGCTCGAGACGTTGCAATTGAGATTCGAGGTCCTGGCGATCGACGTCGACGAGACCAGGTTTCCGGACGAGGGCCCCGCCGCCTACGTGGAACGAGTGGCTCGGGTCAAGGCCGAGGCCGCTGCCGGCGAGGGCCTGCTGGTGATCGCTGCCGACACCATGGTGGCGCATGAAGGGAGGTTCATGGGCAAGCCGGGCCACCCAGAGGAGGCGCGGGCGATGTTGCGCCGTCTCCAAGGCGATGTTCACGAGGTCTTCACCGGAGTGGCCGTCGCCTCCTGGGAGGGTGGTCCCCGGGTCAGATCCCTGGTCGATGT
>JBOGEU010000052.1:0-1240 GCA_050741995.1 Acidimicrobiia bacterium
TTATCGGGGCGTGCCGCTTCGACGGGTCGTGCGCATCGGGCACGGTGCCCTGCGCTGCTGCGTCCTTGGGCGTCCACTGCTGGGCGCCGGCCGGGCTGGTCGTGAGCTCCCAGTCGTAGCCGAACAGATTGTCGAAGTACCCGTTGTCCCACACTGTGGGGTTGTTGGTCCAAGCCCCTTCGAGCCCGCTTGTGATCGTGTCGGCGCCGATGCCGCTGCCGTTGGCGTTCTTCCAACCGAGGCCCTGATGCTCGACCGGGCACCCCTCCGGCTCGGGACCCACGAGGTCGGGATCACCTGCGCCGTGGCACTTGCCGAACGTGTGGCCGCCGGCGATCAGGGCGACGGTCTCGTCGTCGTTCATCGCCATCCGGGCGAAGGTTTCTCGGATGTCGCGGGCGGAGGCGAGCGGATCGGGGTTGCCGTTCGGCCCCTCCGGGTTCACGTAGATCAGTCCCATCTGCACGGCACCGAGCGGACCGGCGAGCTCTCGGTCGCCGCTGTAGCGCTCGTCCCCGAGCCAGGTGTCCTCCGGGCCCCAGAAGATCTCCTCGGGCTCCCAGATGTCGGGACGTCCGAAGGCGAACCCGAAGGTCTTGAACCCCATCGACTCCATCGCGCAGTTCCCAGCGAAGACCAGCAGGTCTGCCCACGAGACGGTGAGGCCATACTTCTGCTTGATCGGCCAGAGCAAACGGCGCGCCTTGTCGAGGCTCACGTTGTCGGGCCAGCTGTTGAGCGGCGCGAACCGCTGCGCGCCGTCTCCCCCGCCCCCGCGACCGTCCTCGATGCGGTAGGTGCCAGCGGCGTGCCAAGACATGCGGATGAACAGTCCGCCGTAGTGGCCGAAGTCGGCCGGCCACCAGTCCTGCGAATCCGTCATCAACGCGAAGAGGTCCTGCTTCAAGGCGTCCACGTCGAGTTTCTTGAACTCCGCCGCGTAGTCGTAGTCCTCGTCCATCGGGTTGGCCTTGGGCGAATGCTGGTGGAGGACCTGGAGGTTCAGCTGATTCGGCCACCAGTCCTGGTTCGAACTGGGCCTCGTCTTCTTGGCGGTGGGTGCTGGGATTGCTGGGGATTCGCTTTCGCTTTCGCTACCGATGTCAGACACGTCGGTGTGCTCCTCTCGGTGTTCCTGATGATGAATCTTGTGGGTGACTTGCTGTCGAACCCCGGGTTGATGGGGCGGGAGCGCTCGCTGCCTTCGGATCTGCCAGGGAATCCGCGGTGGCCGACGCAC
>JBOGEU010000053.1:0-1040 GCA_050741995.1 Acidimicrobiia bacterium
GGTGTGGGCTATCGGCTTGTCGGTGTAGACGGCTTTGCCGGCGTCGAGAGCCTCGAGGATGACCGTTTTGTGCGTGTCGTTGGGAGTGGTGACCAGGACGCCCTCGATCTCGGGGTCGGAGAGCAGCTCGTCCAGACTGGCGGCCGATCTCGGGACCGCGTACTCCTCTTGAAACTTGGCCCGGCTCTCGGGTGAGCGCGAGAAGCAGCTGGCCAGCTCGATCACCGTCCCCCGCTGTGCTCCTCGGGCGAGGACTCGTGCCCAGCGCCCCAATCCGATCGAAGCGAGTCTCACTCGCTCAGTCATCACTGCCCTCCTCTGTGTCGGATTCGAGAGCCAGATCGAGCTCCTCGATGTTGCTTGCGAAGTCGTCGTGGGGGAAGAAGCAGACCAAGGACATACGCTGTCCCGGGTTCGCCATGGTGGCGTGCGGCGTATTCGTCGGGATGCGGTACCAGGAGCCGGGGCCAACGGGGTGAAAGGTCCCGTCGAGCCACACCCGGCCGTGGCCGGAGACGACGTAGACGATCTCCTCGCTCTTGGGATGGCGGTGAGGTGATCTCGAGGCGACATGCTCGATGATGACCTGACGCACGGTCGACATTCCCTGGCCCGCGGCCCGGAAGGGGTCGGCGGTGGACCTTCCCGGGAAGTCACGGAACCCGAGCTCCCCGGGCCCGACGACGGTCACGAGCGCCTCTCCCTCATTTTGAGGATCGCCGTGACCTGGCCCGCAATGTCATCGGCCACGGTCGCCGCAAAGTCGCCGGCGCGAGCGCCGCTCGCCCATGCCGGGTTCCCATACCAGCCTGCGTCGGCGATCTCGGTGACGTCCGTTATGTAGCCGTACACCTCCTTGGAGCGTCTCATGGCGTCGAGCTGCTCCGCCCCCTCGGGCCGTGTCGGCTCACTTACCCGGTCGGCGTGGACGAGATCGGGGTCGTGGGCGAGCACGGCCAAGGTCTCGATGCCGCCGCCGTGGGTCAGCTCTCCGCCCTGTGACGAATAGATCCGCTGCGCGGTGTAACAGGCATGTGCGG
>JBOGEU010000054.1:0-2122 GCA_050741995.1 Acidimicrobiia bacterium
CGTCGGACAACTCGCCGCTGTTCGAGTTCGGGATCCCCGGGATCACGTACGGAGCCGGTGGGATCAACCTCTCGGGGGAGTACTCGATGTACGAGCCCGGGCTGGGCGAGGTGGTGAAGATCGAGAATCTCGCCGCCTGCTCTCGTGTCTATGCCGCTGCCGCCGGCCGACTCCTCTCATCCGGGCAGAGCTGAGGGGTCACCCCCGGAGACGGAGGTCACGACGCAGGATCTTCCCGGTTGGGGTCTTGGGAAGCTCTTCGAGAAACTCGATCCGCTTCGGCGTCTTGAAGGGGGCGATCTCCTTGCGAGCGTGATCGATCAGCTCGTTGGCCAGCTCGGGGCCGGGCTCGTAGCCGGCCTGGAGGGCAACGTATGCGATGACGACCTGGCCGATCCGCTCGTCCGGTTGCCCGACGACGGCGGCCTCTAGCACCGCCGGGTGATCGACCAGTGTGTCCTCGACCTCCTTGGGCGAGATCAGGTATCCCCGGCTGGTTATCAGGTCGTCGGATCGTGAGACGTACCAGAAGTTGCCCTCGTCGTCGACCCGGGCCAGATCTCCGGTCAGGTACCACCCGTCACGATGAGTTGCTTCCCACCGCTCCGGCATTCCCAGATAGTCGTAGAACAGTGCCGGGTTGTCGTCCTTGATCGCCAACTCTCCGACCTCCCCCACGACCTCGCGGCCCTCGTCGTCCAGGACCGCGACACGGTATCCGGGAAGGGGTCGGCCCACCGATCCCGGGACGACTGCGCGGCCCGGGGTGTTGGCACAGAACATGGAGGTCTCGCCCTGTCCGATGTGGTCGAGGACGAGGACGCCCATCCTCTCCCTCCACTCGTGGAAGGTGTTGACGGTGAGGGGCTCGCCGGCGCTGGTGCAGTAGCGGAGCGAGGAGATGTCGGCCGTGTCCTCGATCCCGGGACGGGAGAGGACCGCCCGATAGAAGGTGGGCACTGCGCCCAGGATCGTCACCCGATGGCGCTCTACCCACTGGAGCACGTTCTCCGGGCGAACCATGCCGTGTGTCGCCACGATCGATGCTCCCTCGCAAAGCGGGAACAGGAACCCACACCCCAACGAGTAGGACCACGAAGGGTCATGCGGCTGGAGGACCACGTCGGTGGGGTCGAGCTTCATGCCGAACCTCCCGCACGGGTCGCCCGCGGCAAGGCCGAAGCCCCGATGAGCATGGGCGATCCCCTTGGGAACACCCGTGGTGCCCGACGAGAAGAGGACGAATGCCGGGTCGTTCGGGGTCGTGCGCCGGGCGACGAGTCGGCTGTCGCCGCTTCCGACCAGCGATGACAACTCCACCTCTGCCCGGTCCCCAGTGGCGAGGCACACGAGGTGCTCGAGTGTCGGCACCTCGTGGCGAATCGATCTGATCGGATCGGCCAGTGTCTCTTCGGTGATCACCGCCCGTACGCGGGCCGTGGTCATGATGTAGCGCAGCTCCCTCTCCCTCAGCTGGAGGGGCGTGGGAATCGCCACCGACCCGATCTTCAACCCGGCGAGAAACGCGGTGTAGAAGTCAGGTGTCGCCGGCAGCCGGATCAGGTAGCGGTCGCCCGGGCCCAGCCCCAGAGACTCGAGGCCGTTGCCCAGCCGGTCGACCCGCGCCGACAAGTCGCCGTAGGAGATGACTTCGTCCCCATCGTGGATCGCAGGGCGGTCACCATGGCCCTGCTCGACCCACTTGTCGCAGCATGCCACTGCGATGTTGAAGAGCTCCGGGAGTTCGTCCCGGCCATTTGGCACGCTCTCAGGCACGTCCCCTCATCGCAGCCTTCATGATTCGGACCGTGTCCTCCTTCTCGTGCTGCTTCCTGATGCCATGGGAGTCGATGATGGGAGTGACCCCGGCCTCGAGATAAGTGTCGATCCTCGACCCGATCATCTCCTCGGTGTACCCGAGCCCGAATGTCAGGAGCATCTCGTCGTCGACGAGGGCGGCGGCGGTCTCACGGTCCCCTGGCTCCCCCGACCACCACAGCGAACGGATCTCCGAGACCCGTTCCGGATACGGGGTGTGCGAGATGAGCCAGTCGTAGGTGGGGGCAGCCAGATGCCAGGCCACGGCCTTGCGCAAGCTGACGATCCCCTCAGGCTCGTCCAC
>JBOGEU010000055.1:0-6248 GCA_050741995.1 Acidimicrobiia bacterium
GAGGCTCTACCGAATCGCAGGCGCCCTTGACCTAGAGAACGCCGACGAGCTCGTCCAGCAAACCGTGCTGGAGGCGATCAGTGCGGGAGGAACTCTAGATCTCGGTGATCTTGGCGACCGGCTAGCCCACACGGCAGCCGAACAAAAAGGGCAAGCCACCGAAAGTCTCAATGAGGATGGCAACGGATCACACGACTACGACCCCGATAGCGAACCCGGCGAGCTGTTCTACCCCGACTTCTATCAAGAAGGCCCCGACGCGGGGAGATTCATTGAGTCACCGAACGCGTGGGGACACACGTTGCGTCTGCAGCCGGAGGACGATGTAGCGACCATCGAGCTTTTTGGCGTCACCGATTCGGCAATTGACAATCTTCCCGAATTGGATATGCGGCTGATCACACTCGTGGACATCGACGGGGTCTCATTGGAACAGGCCGCGCTAGGCCTCGGCGTCAGGAAGGAGCAAGCGGCAAAAGCGCTCAATCGCGCTCGGATCCATGTCCGCGGTGCCATCGACAACTACCTGCAGACCTCCGATCCAGGATGAGCCTGGTCAACGGCCATACGTCAACATGAACTTCGCACAATTAGACCCAGTCGACGGCGACCCGATTCCGACGCGGACCATCGACGACGTGCTGACGGCTGGCGACTTCGTCTTCGATGACGGGGCGACGCAAACCTTCAGACCCGACGGAACAACCACCTACGTCGAAAGCGGTCGACCCACTGAAGGCGAATGGTATGTCGAAGAAGGTGGGAGATTCTGCTCCTTCTGGCCACCCGCGTACACCGGTGGCTACAACCTCAAATGGCTGGTCGAACACGGCGAAACAGCCGGCGTCCGGTTCGTCGAGGTCGACACCGGCAGGGAGTTCACCGGAAGGTACTTCAGCAAAAAGACCTGAGTCTTCCGCCGACATATTCGAACACCTGAGACCAGTCTCGATCCTATGTGACAATGCAGACAACGACCCATGCATCTGCTCGGCGCAGGAAGCCAAACGGATCCGCCAGCTAGTCATCGAGCCGGCCGCCCAATTTCGCGTCAAACCTGAGGCTTGGTTGGACGTCTAGCTCAATGACCGGTCGAGAAAGGCATATGCCGTCGTCGACGAGATTCACTGGTTTTAGGTGGAGACCGGCGGGCTGAGCCGGACACAGCAGTACCCCTCCTCGGGGGCGAGTACCGCATCGGTGTGCGAGCCGGAACCCTCGACCATGCCTTCCACCAGGGCCAGGTTCATCCCACAGGTGGTCTCCCGGTCCCGATCCCGCAGTACATGGAAGGGACAGTTACGGAACCTGGTCTCGCCGTCCTCGGTCACCGGCTCATATCCTGTCGCCGCCAGGGCGGCCCTGAGGCCGGCCTGGCCGATCTCGAGCCCGGTGCGCCGCGCCGCTTCCGTGAGAGCCCCAGCGTCGAGATGACCCTCCCGGGCCGCGTCGAGGAGGATCCATGCCGCCAGCTCGTAGCGGCGGGGCGGGATCGACACCTCGTGCACCCGATCTGAACGACGGTAGAGCTTTGAGGGTCGCCCGGCCCCCGGCCCGGTCCGACCGCTCAGGCGGCGGAATTCGACCTCCAACAATCCGTCGTCGGCCAGCCGGTCCAGGTGATAGGCGGCCACCTGACGGGAAACCTCCACCGCCTCAGCGGCATCGTCCCTGCTCACCGGCTCCGCCGACCCCGCCACAAAGTCATAGAGGGCGCGACGCACCGGCTCGGCCAGCGACGCCACCGCCTCCAGGTCAGGGTCGTGGTCCACATCGTGTTCTGTCATGATCACATTCTAAAATAGATTGGACTTGACATTACAGCTTCCATCGCTCTAAGTTTAAGACCAGTCAACTTTAGAAGGGGTTGCTGTCCATGATCACCGCCATCACTACCACCCAGCAGACCAGTCCGTCGGAGCTCGCCTACCGGATCCTCCGGCTCGGCTTCACCGTCGCCCCGATCCTCTTCGGGCTCGACAAGTTCACCAACCTGATGACCGACTGGACCCGTTTTCTCCCTGAGTTTGTCACCGATGTGATCAGCGGAGGCACGATCATGGCCGTCGTCGGGATCGTGGAGATCGCCGCCGGGATCGGCGTCTGGCTGCGACCCAGGATCTTCGCCCATGTGGTAGCCGCCTGGCTCGGTGTCATCATCGTCACCCTGGCGCTTGCCGGCGGGTTCTGGGACATCGCCCTCCGCGACTTCGGGCTGCTGCTCGGCGCCCTCGCCCTCGGCCAGCTAGCCCGAGAGCACGCCTGACACCAATCTCGGGACGTCACCTGCCCGCTCCACTCCTCCCGCCCCTCCCCTGGAGCGGCGGGTGACGTCCACCTAAGAAAAGGAGCCATCGATGGTCGAACCCGACCAGGAACGAGCCCTCCGGGCGCTCGCCGACACCATCCTCCAGTGTGTGGAGACACTGGGGCCTGCCTGCACCGCACGACTACTTGGGACCGTCGCCCTCGACCTCATCGAAGCCGAATCCCACGTCGGGGAACCAGACCGGCAGCACCCCCTCGTTCATCGGACGTCCCCAGCGGCGAAGCCGCCTATCGGTCCCCGTCCTGCCGCGGCGAACATCAGGCGCCGGGGGAGATGGGGGCACCCACACAGACCATCGCGGCGGCCATCATCATGAGGTCAATGTTCGAGGCCTTGGGCATGGTCGGTATCGGTTTGTCCGTCGTCGCCTACCTGCCCCAGATGAGCCACCTGGCCAAAGAGCATTGTTCGGCCGGGATCAGCCCCAGAGCCTGGACCATGTGGCTCGCCAGCAGTCTCCTGGTTGGAGCCCTCGCCATCTACCGCCAGGACTACGTGTTCATCAGCCTGGCGGCCACCAGCCTGCTCTCCTCGACAGCCATACTCCTCCTGGCCAGGAGATACCGGGGGATGGCATGTGGCACCCACCGGTATCCCGTCCACCAGCCCCTACCCGGATGACCGTGCACGCAAGACCGACCACCGACCGTGATCCTGGATCGCCAAGACGCAACCAAATCGAGGAGACCCTCACTGTGACCATCGCCCAACGCCCCACCCTCGTACCCGAGTCGAGGCTCGCCCCGGTGACTAGTAGGTCGAACATCGACCATGCTGCCGCCGAGGCTGCGGTCGCCGACCTGTTGACCGCCTTGGGACAGGATCTAGACGACGACCACCTCCGAGACACACCGGGCCGGGTGGCCGCCGCCTTCGCCGAGATGCTGACTCCCCGGCCCTTCAACCCGACCACTTTCCCCAACGACGAGGGCTACAACGAGCTGGTCCTCGCCCGGGACATCCCCTTCCACTCCCTGTGTCAGCATCACCTGCTCCCCTTCAAAGGGGTGGCCCACGTCGGATACCTACCAGGGGCACGGATCGTCGGACTGTCCAAACTGGCCCGAGTGGTGGAGCACTTCTCTCGGCGCCTCCAAGTCCAAGAGCGTCTCACCCAACAGATCGCCGACTGGCTCGACCAGAACCTCGACCCCAAGGGTGTGGGGGTCGTCCTCGACGCCGAACACCTGTGCATGACGATCCGCGGGGTGGAAGCCGCCGGATCACGCACCGTCACCTCCGCCCTCCACGGCCTCCTCCGCAGCGACCAACGGTCCCGCGCCGAGTTCTTCGCCCTGGTCGAATAGAGGGTCTGAGAGAAGGGAGCCGGTAGTTGGATTGGAACGGTTGGGCCAGCTACGGGGTGGTCGCCACGGTGCTCCTCACCGCCGTCCTGGTCGGGGCCCAGACCGCCACGTCGATAGGTCGGAATCCGACCGACGACACCAGGTGGTCGAGGAACGTCTGGTTGGCCGAGCGTCCGATCGGTAGTGGCAGTCAGGAGCTGGTCCCGCGCAGCATCCAGGCGGTCTTCTCGTGGACCTCGATTCGCTCGGTGGCCAGACCTGCAGTGGCTACGTCCCCGCAGCACGCTCTTGATGCTCTTGTTTCTCACGCTCTCGAACAGCACGCGCGTGCACGTGCTTCCGGCGACTTCGCCAGCGCAGACGCAATCCGAGACACGTCCTGACCGCGGGGGTCGTCGTACACGATGCAGTAGAAGGAACGTCTTGGAGCTTGGCCCGACGAGGGGGTGCGCATGTCGGCCCGGTCGACGCGCTTGACCGCGCAAGTTCCGGACCTGACCCTCCCATCCGAGCCTGAGATCGCAGTCACAGCGAGTTCTCAGGAACCCGGGACCAAAACAAATCGCTGCAGTGTTATTTCCAGTAACGCCGCAGCCAGCGACGCCAGAAGAGGAGAAATCGTGTCACACGACTACAGCAAGACTCCGGAGGCGCTCAGCCGCCTCACCGACAGCCAGTTCCGCGTCACTCAGAAGGACGGGACCGAGCCCGCATTCCAAAACGAGTACTGGAACAACCACGAGCCCGGGATCTATGTGGACGTGGTCTCCGGCCAGCCCCTGTTCTCGTCGACAGACAAGTACGACAGTGGCACCGGATGGCCGAGTTTCACCAGACCGATCGCGGCGGGCGCCGTTCGCACGGAGACGGACAGGTCGCTCTGGATGACCCGCACCGAGGTGCGGTCTACCGGGGCTGACAGCCACCTCGGCCACATTTTCAATGACGGTCCCGCCGACGCCGGAGGCCAGCGGTACTGCATGAACTCGGCCGCGTTGCGCTTCATCCCGGTCTCCGAGCTCGAGACGCAGGGCTACAGCGAGTACCGGTCACTGTTCGAGACAGCCGACACCACCAGGACAGAGGAGCACGCATCATGACCAGCGGAATTCACGACACCGGACAGATCACCCGCGAACCGGGCACTGAGACGGCCGTTCTGGCCGGCGGGTGCTTCTGGGGTATGGAGGACCTCATTCGCAGGCAACCAGGAGTGCTGGACACGCGCGTCGGATACACCGGTGGCGAGAACGATTACGCAACGTACCGCAACCACCCCGGCCACGCCGAAGCAATCGAGATCGTATTCGACCCGGCGCAGACGACCTACCGTGACATCCTGGCGTTCTTCTTCCAGATCCACGACCCGTCGACGTTGAACCAGCAGGGCAACGACATCGGGACGAGCTACCGGTCGGCGATCTTCCCGCTCACCCCCGAACAGGAGAAGGTCGCCCGCGACACGATCGCGGATGTCGATGCGTCAGGGTTGTGGCCGGGTGAGGCGGTCACGACGATCGAGCCCGTCGGCCCCTTCTGGGAGGCCGAGCCCGAGCACCAGGACTACCTAATCACCTACCCGAACGGCTACACCTGTCACTTCCTGCGGCCAGACTGGGTGCTGCCCAGGCGCACTGCGAACTCCGCCTGACGCCTTACTACTACGGGGGCGCGTTCATCGCCGAGGCGATGGACGCGCCCTCACCGGTTCGGTCACGAACGGCGCCGATCGCGCGCCCGATGGCTGTGTCGTCTCCGAGGTCGGCCACGGTCCCTGCTCTCGGTCCGGACAAATGATGAGTCAGTCCTTTCCGCGCTCAGAGGTTGCCCGACGGAAGTATCAGGCCGAGACGGAAGCCGTCCGGCAGCCCCCCTGCCACCATCAGCTTCAGCGATGCCACAGGCGATCGATACCCCCAGGCCAGCCCCGGCGATGCCAGGCAGGTTTGCCCCGAATGTGCGGGCGTCATCGTTCAGGGTGCCGATCGAGAAGGAACCGACACTGATCGGCCGCGCTTGTACGGAGCAGCGTAAGGAGACTCACTGCTTGATTCGGCACGACACCGTTGCCGAGCATCGTTAGTTGCTGCGTGTGTGTGAGACCGAGTGCGCGAGCGATATAGGGGAGAGGAGCCTGGTGCCCTGGGGATTCGGGTGGGCAGGAAGATCCTCTACCGGCCAACAGACATCGAACACTTCCTGGATGAGAGACTCGCGGAGGCTCGATGAGCTGGTGGAATCGGTCGGGGCGGCCCTCCTCCTCGACCGCGCGGTGTGCCGTCAGGAAGCGGAGCGCTTCGACTCCTCAATCATGGCCCGCCGTTATCCGACCGCATACCGACGTCTCATCGGCAGCCGCTCGGCGATGCCGATCGGCGCCCACCGTCGGGAGCGGATCCGGCAGGCGAGCTGACGACGGGCCGCCGCTTAATCGCAGCTCGTCGCCTCGATCCCGTCCACGGTCGCGAGGAAAACTCCCAATTCGCTGACGTGGTCGAACTCGAAAAGCCGGGCCACATTGCCAAGCCCGAGCCGGGGCTCATAAAATGACGAGCTGTGCTCGCCCATATCGCCTTCTGCAACGGCGCGTTGTGACGTCACCACGCCCCAGC
>JBOGEU010000056.1:0-1008 GCA_050741995.1 Acidimicrobiia bacterium
CTGCGCAGTTGCGACCGATCTCGCCGAGACCACCGAGAAAGGTGACGGAGACGCTCACAGACCCTGGATGGCGCCGACGGCCTTCTCGACCGCGACCAGGGTCTCCTCGGACGCCCTGACCAGGGGAAGGCGTACGTCGCCCACCGGCTCCCAGAGCCGGTCCATGGCGCCCTTCACCGGGGCCGGATTGGTCTCGAGGAAGCACGCCTCGCAGAGGGGAAGCAGCAGATGGTGGAGACGTCGCGCCTCGTCGACGTCACCGGCCAGGGCAGCCCCGACCATGGCCGCCACCACCCTCCCGGCGAGATGGGCGATCACCGACACGACACCGACCGCTCCCACCGCCATCATCGGACAGGTGTGGGAGTCCTGGCCCGAATAGACGGGGAAGCCCGGTATCCGGTTGACCGTCTTGGCGGTGAAGTCCACGCTCTCGACCGCATCCTTGACGGCGACGACGTTCTCGTGCTCGGCCACCCGGGCCAGGGTCTCGATCTCGATGAGCAGCCCGGTCCGGCCCGGGATGTTGTACAGCATCACCGGGACCCCGACCTCGGCGATGGCGGTGAAGTGGGCCACCAGCCCGGTCTGACTCGGCTTGTTGTAATAGGGGGTCACGGCCAGCACCCCGTCGACTCCGAGGGCGCCCGCCCTCTCGGTGAGCTCGACCGACTCAGCCGTGTCGTAGTTGCCGGTCCCGGCGATCACGAAGGTGTCCTTGCCGGCGACCGCGTCGACAACCGTCTTGTAGAGCGCCAGTTTCTCCACGTTGGTCAGGGTGGGCGACTCGCCGGTGGTCCCGGTCACCACGAGCGCGTCGCTCCCGTTGTCGGAAAGATGGCGGGCCAGGCGCCATGTCTTCTCGTGGTCGACCTCACCCGATGCGGTGAAAGGGGTGATCATGGCGGTGGCCACGTGGCCGAACGGCGCCGTTGGCAGAGAGCTCACGGACCCCAGGTTACCGATCGATCCACTAGAACACCCGCATGGAGCTCCGTCTGCCCGCCC
>JBOGEU010000057.1:0-3883 GCA_050741995.1 Acidimicrobiia bacterium
ACATGGACCAGCTCGCCGGGAGCGGCACGTTCATACCGGCGAACGATCCGTCTTGTCGGTGGGTCGATGGCATCTAACCGAGACAAGCCGCGTCGACGAAGCACCCGCTCCACTGTCGAACGAGACATATCAAGCGCATAGGCGATCCGATGCGGACCCCAACGACGAGCCCGCCGCAGCTCACAGATCCGCTCCTCAACCTCAACCGGCGTCTGATTCGGTGACCTGAGCGGCCGTGAACACCGATCCTCCAACCCAGCAGACCCCTCGACTCGGTAGCGGCGCAGCCACCGGTAAGCCGTCTCCCGGGACACACCCATCGACTCGGCAGCCACCGCCACCGGCCAGCCATCATCGACAATCCGCTGCACCAGAATCAGCCGACCATTCGGTGTCAAACGAGCGTTACGGTGAACCACGAGAGCCTCTCCTTCGGAATGGAGCTGTTACACCCCAAACCGAAGTCGAGAGGCTCTCCCAAATCAACAACCTCTAGAAGAAGGACACCTAGGCGACGTCGTCAGCAATGGCCTTGGCAAGGTCGGCCACAGCGTTGATCACCTCGGCGGTCGGCTCGCCGAAACCGGTGAACACGCTGACGGCGAAGATCTGCCCGCCCGATGAAACCACCAGCTCTCGGGCCCCGGTGTCGTTGGGGAAGAAGGCGTCGTCGCCGATTCCTTCCACCAAGGTGACCCCGCTCCGGTTCTCCTCATACCCTGCTCTGGTCGACTCCCAGAGGTCGGCACCGCCGTAGTCGTACACCGACACGGATAAGACCGGCCCCCCTTCGATCGCGAATTCGCAGTCCCTGAATTCGCCCTCGACGCCTTCGCCGACGCTCCCGCCGAAGGTCGACGTGATCAATTCGGCGTCGGCGAGGTCACACGGTGAGTCGACAGTGCTCCCCCCACCGTCACCGCAAGCCCCGATCGCCAAAGCCAAACCGACAAGCAGGCGTGCCCGGGCTCGCATGACGGCGGAATCTAGTGCTCCGGCTCGCAAGTTCTGTGCGTGGAACGTCGAGGGCCGGCGGGACACGTGCGAGCCCTGGGGGTCGGTGCACTAGTGCCGGTCAGTGTCTCGCGGCACTGTCGGCCGTCAGGCGGTCTGGTTGCCCCCGAGCAGGAACCAGGTGACCATCTCTCCCTTTCCCTTGACCTGAATCGAGCCCCTCCGCTCGAAGCGATAGGCATCACGGAGGCGCAGGTAGGTGCGTTCGGTCACCTGGATGGATCCGGGCACGCCGTGGGACTCCATGCGGCTGGCCGTGTTCACCGTGTCACCCCACAAGTCGTAGCTGAACTTGTCCCGGCCGATGATGCCGGCCACCACCGGCCCGGTGTCGATGCCGATGCGTATCTCGAGTGGCCGGCCGTCGGGATCGACCCGTCCCGCGACTTCCTCGCGTAGCGCCAGGGCCATCTCGGCCACCGCCTCGGTGTGGTCGGGCCGCGGGCCGGGCAACCCCCCGGCAACCATGTAGGCGTCGCCGATCGTCTTGATCTTCTCCAGCCCGTGGAGCCGGGCGAGCCCATCGAAGGCCGAGAACAAGTCGTTCAACTCCTCGACCACTTGGTCGGGGCCGATGCCGCGGCTGATGTGGGTGAAGTCGACCAGATCGGCGAACATCACCGTGACATCGGGCAAACCGTCGGCGATCACCTGTTCGCCTTCCTTGAGCCGGTCGGCGATCGAGGGGGGCAGGACATTGAGCAACAGCGCCTCCGACCGCTCCTGCTCCCGTTTCAGGGCTCGGCGACCGCGTATCGCCTCCCCAAGCAGCAACACTGCCGCCATCAACGCCATGTCGGACACGACTCCGTAGAGCACCTGGGTGGACATCGCCTCGGGAAGGTCGGTCAGCATCACGAAGAACACCGGAGTGACGCTGAACCACACGGCGATGAGGAGGGCCCAGAGACGACGACCGGCGGCCCAGGCGGTTGCCATCGCCACCGAGAGCGGCACCGCAGCAAAGATGCCGGGGTTGTCGAGCAGGTTGTAGAACAGGAGGGCTGCCGCCGAGGCCAGAAGCACTGCAAGCGGCCAGCGTCTTCTGAACACCGCCAATGCGCCGATGACGAATCCGAGCAAGTATGCGGCCGCCCGCGGAGGCCCGCCTTGCTCCGGGGCGAACCTGATCGCGGTCGTCACCGCAGCCGTCAGTGCCACTGCCAAACCCGCATCGACCACTGGCGCGGGAACCCGCAGGAATCTCGACCGCCATGTGCCAGCAGTCATGCCGTCACCGTAGTGCCGCATCGCAGTCGCTTCGCACCGGCTGGTCCGGTCGCGCACCCGGTGTATGCGGCTTGGCGATTGCCGCCTTCAGCATCCCTGGCAACGGCCAAACACGCCATCAAGTAGATCGTCGGCCTCGACGGTTCGGCCAGCCTCGACGTCGCTCTGACCCAGATTGGCGACGAGCCGATGACCTCATGTGCCCCGGTCGGATATGGGCATCGGGTGTTCGAGGTGGCCCCCGGCAGCACCGTTGGGATCACGTGGAGCAAGGCGCGAGTGGCCCCCGCCTGACCGACCACGGGGACTGTTTCTCGGATGCTCGGCACGGGTAGGAATTTGCAAATGTTGTCGAGCACCGAGCCGCCGCCTCGCCCGCCGACGGGCCACTGGATCCGGGACCATCTCCTCAGCCTCATCCTCGGCGCGCTCTTCCTGGTCTCTCTGATCGGCCAGTTCTGGTTCCAGTACCAGACCGAGGTGGACCAGGCGATCGCGCACGGGCTGGCCCCGCCGCCGGCGGCCTCCGCGGAATACATGAACTCATTCCTGGCGAGCGTCCTCGAGAACTGGCAGAGCGAATTCCTTCAGTTGGTGACATTCGTCGTGCTCGCCGCCTACTTCATCCACCGCGGCTCGCCCCAGAGCCGGGACGGCGACGACGAGATGAAGGCCGACATCAGGGCGATCAGGCAAAAGCTGGGGGCGTGAGCCATCGGCTCCACCACCCCCAGGGTTTGGCCTTTGTCTTCGGCGGGAATGACTAGGGCAAGAGTCGTTCCAAGGAGGGACATCATGCAAGCCGACACCACCGCCGGCGTTCTCGGGGACTTGATCCAGACCCTGGAGGACGGGAGAAAAGGGTTCGAGCAGACCGCCGATCATCTGGAAAGCCAGGCCGACAGATCGATAACGGATCGCATGCGAGCGTTTGCCGAGCAGCGCTCCAGCTTCTCGAGTGAGCTTCGCTCGCTGGCCGCCCGGCAGGGCTTCACCATCGACGAGGAAGGCTCAATGACGGGCGCCATGCATCGCGGCTGGATCGGTCTCAAGGATGCGCTGACCGGGAACGACGCCTCGGCGGTTCTGGGCGCCGCGGAGAGCGGTGAGGACCACGCAGTCTCGGAGTACGAAGAAGCTCTGAGTCAAGACCTGCCCGCCGAGATCCGCACGGTGATCGAGCGCCAGGCGATCGAGGTCAGCCGCGCTCACGACGAGGTCCGCAACCTGCGCGACAGCCTCTGACTCGAACCCGCCAGTCCCAGTTTGCTGAGCTCCTGGCCTCCGGCCGGGGGCTCAGCACGTTCAGAGGGAGAGACACCGGGCGGTTCCAGCCGATTTAGGAGTGCGATCGTGTCGCGGGTCGAGAGCATCGGAATCACCCACACCCAGAACGCGGGCCTCGGCTGCTTCGAGACAATCGGGACCGTCGCACCAGACTTGTAAGACGACAACCACCAGCCCACTAATCCACATCGTGGACAACTACCACCACCCAGGCGCCGACGTGCCCGATAGCGGACGCTCTCGAATATGGACGACTGCGCTCCAGAGATGCTGCACGCCTCCAGAAACCCGATACCGGTGTTCGAACTAGGCGATCTCGTCATGCTGATCGGAGGGGACGAATCCGGACGAA
>JBOGEU010000058.1:0-3908 GCA_050741995.1 Acidimicrobiia bacterium
TGCTCCAGCGCCGCCTTCGAGGAGCCGTACCCGCCCCATCCGTCGTAGGCCTCGACCGCGGCGTCGGATGTGATGTTGACCACCGCTCCGCCCGTCTGGCGCAGATAGGGGAGTGAGAGCTGGATCAGACGCAACGGTGCCACCAAATTGGCCGCCAGGACCGCTTCGAAGACTTCGATCGGATAATCCGCCAGAGGCGGCTGAGGGCTGGGGCCGAGCAGGCTTGCGTTGTTGACCAACAGCGAGAAATCCCCGATAGCAACGGCCTCCTCGACCAGATCGATCGCATGGCGGTGGTCGGTCACGTCGCCGGTGACGGCGACGACTCTGCCCTTGCCGGCGTCGTCGATGGTGCCCGCCGCCGCCGCGAGGTCGGCCTGGCTTCGGGCATCGATCACCAGGTCCCAGCCGGCCCGGGCAAGCTCGGAGGCCAGGGCGTGGCCAAACCCACGTGATGCTCCGGTGATGATTGCGGTACTCGTCGCGGCTTCCTTTCTATCTTCCTCAAACCTAAGGCCAGCCGTCGCCGGGGACATCGGCCCCGGGCCCGATTCACCCTCCATCTCCGGACCTAGTGCACCGACCCCCAACGTTCGCCGCGTTCAGGACGGCCAGCGTCGGTGGCCAGAGCACCAGTTCCCGACCACTAACTGTGACCACCGGGGACCTTTGTCCCTGGTCGAATCGGGCGTCAATCGGAGACGAGACCGCTCTTCACCGCAAAGAGGGCGGCCTGAGTCCGGTCGTTGAGACCGAGCTTCCTGAGGACGGCCGAGACGTGGGTCTTGATCGTCTTCTCGGAGACGAACAGCTCCTGGGCGAGGCGGGCGTTGGACCACCCCTGCCCGAGGCCGGCGAGCACCTCCCTCTCCCTGGCTGTCAGCCCGGCCAGTGACTCGCTCGGATCACCGCCCGAGACGTAGGCGGAAAGCGCAGCCGCCGCCTCCTGGGCGTAGACGGTGCGCCCATCGGCCAGCTCGCGTATCGCATCGGCCAGTTGGTCGGGATCGGTGTCCTTGAGCAGATAGCCGTCGGCTCCGGCCCGGATCGCCGGGACCACTTCATGGCGTGCGGCAAAACCGGTCAGGACCAAGACCTTGATCGCCGGATTCCATTTCCTGATCTGGGGGATCAGCTCGGAGCCCGATGCATCCGGAAGATGGAGGTCGAGCAGGACCAGGTCGGGGTTTCCGGTGGCAACCACTCGCAGCGCCTCCTGGCCGTCTGCTGCCTCGCCCACGACCTCCATCCCTGGCTGAGTCTCGAGAAATGCGCGAAGCCCGCGACGCACCACCGGGTGGTCGTCGACGATCATCACCCGCACCGGATCGGTCACACCGGTACCTCTAGGCGGACCGTTGCCCCGGTGCCCGGAGAGGACTCGATCGTCAGTCTGCCGCCGATGGTCGAAGCCCGCTCCCGCATCGACGTGAGCCCGAGCCGCTTGCCCCGGTGACCGCGGGCCGCGGGGTCGAACCCTTGCCCGTCGTCGTTGACTGTCACCTGGAAGTCGTTCCCATTGCTGAGGGTCACGGTGACCTTCGACGGGTGGGCGTGGCGGACGGCATTGGTGACGGCCTCCTGGATGATGCGGAAGACCTCATGCTCGGCCCGCCCGTCGAGATTCGGCTCTCCATCGGCCACGACGTCGACCTCGATGTGGTGCACTCGGCTCAGCAGGGCGGCGAGGCTCCTGATCGCAGGCAGGAGCCCGTCCCGGTCGACATCGGGGGTCCGCAGCCCTTCGACCACCGCCCGCAGCTCTGCCATTGCCTGACGGGAGAGGAGTGTGATCTCCGCCAGTTCCTCCGCCGCCCGCTCCGGATCGGTGGCCAGGTGCCTCGATGCTGCTCGAGCGGTGAGCGAGAGACTGAAGAGGGACTGGTTGAGGGCGTCGTGCAATTCCCTCGCCATCCGCTCCCGCTCCTCGGAGAGGGCGAGGGTCCGGGAGTCCTCGAACATCTCGGCCGCCTCGATGGCCGCTGCCGCGTGCGAGGCGAGGAGGCCGATGCCGGCCTCGTCCTCGTCGGTGAAAACGGGAGCCCCGATCTTGTCGGTCAGATAGAAGGCGCCGATGACCTCGTCCCGGCTGACGATGGGGACTCCGAGGAACGAGCTCATCTGGGGGTGCGCGCTCGGCCACCAGCCGCGGAATCTCCGGTCTTGCTTGATATCGGGAAGACGCACCGGCTCGGGGTCGTGGAGCATGGCGTCGAGCATTCCATGGGTGCGGGGGAGGGGCCCCATCTCGGCGACGAGCTCGTCGCTCATCCCGACATGGATGAATGCCGAGAAGGCGTCACCTTCGGGCTCGGGTATCCCGATCGCGGCATACGAGGCCCCGGAGATCTCCCGTGCCGCCTCCGCCAATCGGGCCAGGACGTCCTTCAGTGATCGGCCGGCGCCAACCGCCTCGGTTATGGCGGCCAGGATGGCCTCGGCGGTGCTCGGATTGTCCACCCGGACAAGGCTACCGGGGAGGTCCCGGTGCCACTCAGCCGGCCAATTTGGCCCCGTGGAGCCGCTCGGCCTCCTCGAGGGAGTGCGACTCGGTGAGGCCACGATCCCGCTTCGACAGCTCGACGAGCTGTCTGAAATAGCCGTGGAGCACGTCCAGGTCCTCCTCGGTCAGGGCCTCGACATCGATGAGCCGGTTACTGGCTCCCTTCGTCGCCGCCACCAGCTCGTTGAGTTTGAGCTCCATCGCCTTGCCGTCCTTGTTCTGTGCCTGCTGGATGAGGAAGACCATGAGGAAGGTGATGATCGTGGTGCCGGTGTTGATGACGAGTTGCCAGGTGTCACCGAACCCGAACAACGGGCCGGTGACCGCCCATATGACGATGACGGCCAGGGCGATCATGAATGCCCAGGGCCGGCCGGTGGCCTGGGTCACCCGATGCGAGAAGTCCTCGAACCACTCGGTGAATTTCCTGCGCTCGTCCGTCATCGCTGTCTCCTTGTGTACTCGCTCGCGACGCAGTCAACACCGGACGGGGTGCTGACTGCGTCAACGAGACGGATGACAGCAGTCTGTGGTCAGCGGCGGGCAGCTCGCTTGTACTGCCACACCGACAGTGGGGCGAAGATGGCGATGATCACCACCGCCCAGATCACGGTGTAGAGCACCGGGTTCTGCAGCGCCCAGGCCGTGGGCTCGGGTGTCCCCGCGGGGATGTTCCCGAACAGCTCCCGGGCCGCCTGGGTCACCGACGACACCGGGTTCCACTCGGCGAACGTCTGCAACGGCCCCGGCATGCTCTCCAACGGCACGAAGGTGTTGGCCACGAACGTGAGCGGGAAGATGACCATGAACGAGGCGTTGTTGATCACCTCCACGCTCGGGACCAGAAGCCCAACGTAGGCCATCACCCACGAGAAGGCGTAGGAGAACAGCAAGAGAAGGCCGAATCCAAGCGCCGCCTCCCCGACCGAGGTGCGGATCCCCCATCCGACCAGGAGCCCGGTGAGGGCCATGATCGTGATCGAGAGGGCGTTGTAGATGATGTCGCTGGCGGTCCGGCCCACCAACACCGCCGACCTCGACATCGGGAGCGACCGGAACCGGTCGATGATCCCCTTCTGCATGTCGTCCGCCAGCCCGGCGCCGGTGAACGTGGCTCCGAAGATCACGGTCTGGGCCAGGATCCCGGCGATGAGGAACTCGCGATACGACCCGCCGGCCACGTCGATCGCCCCCCCGAAGACGTAGGCGAACAGCAGCACGAACATGATCGGTGAGAGCAGGACGAAGACCAGGATCTCCGGAACCCTCTTGATCTTGATGATGTTGCGCTTGGCGACGACGGCGCCGTCGGCCAATGCGTATCGGATGCTCATGAGTGGACCTCCTCCAACTCTCCTGTCGAGTCGGTGGTCACGCCACCGTTTGATTCGGCCTGCTCGGCGAC
>JBOGEU010000059.1:0-3067 GCA_050741995.1 Acidimicrobiia bacterium
GCGCGTAGAAAGCGGCCTGCGAGGAAGGTGGCTCGATGAGAGGGCTGGTCTCGACGTCGAAGGGACTCACCACCACCGCGGGGTCGGTCTCCTGAGCTCGCTCCAGCCGCTCCAGCTCATCGGCCGCGTTGGTCAGCCCCGCCACGGGCTGGTTCACCTGCTCGGACTCGGTCTGGACCTCACCAACCACGCCGGCGAGGACATGGCGATTGAACTCGTCGACCGACAGCCTTGCCAGGAGGGCCAGGTTTCCGGTGAGCACCGGGTCGATCTCGGAGTGAAGAATCGAGAACGTTGCTCGTTCGCCTCGTTCCAGTGCCTCGGATACATCGGCGGGGGCGACGATCACCAGGTCCAGCTCTCCGTCGGCGAGTCGCCGTCGGGCTGATTTCTCGTCGGTCGTCGTCTCCACGAGCTCGATGCCGTCGCCAAAGGATTTTTCGAGATCCACGGTGTCGACGCCGAGCGAGAGCGCCCCTTCCTCGTCGGCCACGATCACGGTGCGAAAGGGCTCGGGTGTCTCCCGATAGCCGAGCCCGAACAGCAGGAGGATCAGAAAGGGCCCGACGACAAGGGTGACGATCAGCCGAGGTTGGCGGAGGACTGTCATCAGTTCCTTGCGCAGGAAGGCCAAGCTGCGAATCACCCGACCGCTGAACCGCTCCTCAATTGGCATTGGCGGCCGCCTCGACCTCTGGTTGACCGTCGTCATGGTCGAGGTTCGCCACCAGCTCGACGAAGACATCGTCGAAGGGCGGGAGATAGGGCTCGACTTTCTCGATCTCGACTTCCCGCAGCCGGGCCCATTCGACGACGGATGGCGTGACCTCTCCGACGTCGTCGACCGAGAGTCGGATGACGCGGTCGTCGAGCCATGCGACCTTCCTGACGTCCGATCGGCCCGACAGCCGCGCCACGTCGTCGTGGTCGGGTGCTCTCGAGAACACGATGTCGAGCAACTCCCCGCCGAAGGCCCGGCGTCGGAGGCCGTCTGGTGTCTCGAAGGCAATCAGGCGACCCGCGGCGAGCACCCCGACATAGTCGCAGTAGGCGGCCTCACCTACGTACTGGGTGGTTATGAGAAGAGTGGATTCGCTCTCGGACAGGTGTTCGAAATGGTCCCAGAACTTTCGTCTCAGAATCGGGTCCACCCCGGCGGTCGGCTCATCGAGGAAGGTGAGGTCGGGTTTGTGGATCAATGTGGCGGCGAGTGAGAGGCGTCGCTTCTCACCGCCCGAGGCGTCGCGGAGGAGGCGGTTCATTGCCGGGCCGAGGTCGACGAAGTCGATGACCTCCTCGATTTGGCGCTTCCGTCTGTAAGGCATGCCGTAGAGGGAGGCGGCGAAGTTGAGATTCTCGCGGAGGGTCAGATCCGGGTAGAACACAGAATCCTGTGGCATGTAGCCGATGCGGGCCCTCATCTGAGCGGTGAACCGAGTCGGATCCTGCCCCAGCACCCGGACCGATCCGGAGTCGGGGGCGAGCAGTCCCGTCATCAGTCGCACCGTTGTCGTCTTGCCGGAGCCGCTTGGTCCGATCAACCCGACGATTTGTCGCCCCGACACCTCGAGATCTATGTCGAATACCCCGGCTTGGGGGGCATAGCTCTTGGTCAAATTGGAGGCGGCGACTATCGGCTCGATTGACATGGATGGGTTTCTTACCCAATCGTGTCTTCGGCCCAACCACGGTTTTAGAGGAGGCTGATCGGGTAGGTGAGCTCTCATGTCGAATGATGTCTGGACCGTCTCGCCGCGCACGAGTCGTGGACTCGTCTGGGCGGGGATCACTGGGCTCATCGCCAGTGTGGCGGGTCTGGTGTTGGGGCTGGTCCTGGTGGATTCGGTGTCAGAGGACCTCGGAGACTCGGTAGGTCTCTCCGCTTCCGCTCTCCTTGCCATCGAGGAGACGCTGGGGGTGGTGGAGATGATCGCGGCGGATGTGGACGAGGGCTTGGTCGCCGCCGCTGACAGCATTGCCGCCGCATCCCAGGCTTCGGCCACCGCCTCCGGGCGTCTGGGCGATGTGGCAGATTTCCTCGACGGAGACCTTCAGACGGACATCGAGGCACTGCGGGGGTCGATGCCTGCCGCGATCCAGGCGGCAGGTGCCATCGACGACACGTTGCGTGCGCTTGCCCTGTTCGGTGTGGACTATGACCCGGAACAACCTTTCGATGTTTCGCTGATGGCCGTTGAAGATGCGTTGACCGAGCTGCCTTCGGAGCTGAGTGCCCAGGCCGAGTCGATACGGGCATTGGTGCCGGCCTCGCAGCAGTTCTCCGCCGACGCCTCCGCCTTGGCCGAGTCTTTCACGGATCTCGGTGATGACCTGGCCGGGAGCCAGGAGATCATCGATTCCTACCGTCTCACGCTGGATCAGGCGCAGCGGGTCGTCGATGACACCGGTTCATCGCTCACTCTCAACACCTGGTTGCTCCGGTTTCTCGCTGTGAGCTTGGCCTTGGGCGGCGCCGCCCTGTCTCTGGGCCTGATCCGTCTGGGCAGAGCGCTCGACGCCGGGGCCGAGTTGCCGGCGCACCAGGCCGAATCCGAGATGGCCTCCGATTGAGTCCTGGAATGGCGATCTGAGTTTCGGGCCGGTTTCGCTCACCAACTGCCCGGGTAATGGAACAAGCCTGAAGAAAGGAGACTCCATGGGACGTGGCGGAATCATCTGGACGATAGTGGGCGTGCTGCTCATCATTGCCTTGCTCATCTACATCTTCTGAGGCAGATCGGCCTGCTGCGCAGTGGCAATGAGCATCTCCCAGGCGACGGAGTTGAGTCGCTGTTTTGCGGCAATAACTCATGATGTTTCGCTCTGGTTCCACGGTGCCCACTTTGAGAGGCGGGTCGCGGCATCCCTGCCATCGGAGTGGGGTCACGCTGGTTTCGCCTGCCCGAAGCCGGGGTAGGTAGGCAGGAAGAGGTGTGTGGGCCCGCGTCCGTGACATCGGAGGCCACTGATCTTCCACGGGTGCGGTCCACGCCCTCGATGCCGAGAAGGAGGCAAGAGATGGGCGACAAGAAGCGTCACATAGAGGAAACGATGGTCGAGACGGAGA
>JBOGEU010000060.1:0-5288 GCA_050741995.1 Acidimicrobiia bacterium
TGCCTGTCGTATCCCCTGGCCGTTTCCGGACGGGCCCATGCTGACCAAGGTGACCGTGCCGTCACCGGCCTGAGCGAGTTGCAGACCCATCTCCACCCCGTACCGGTCGGTGTCGTCCAGGATCTGCTCCTCGGGACGTATCAACCAGTTGCTGCCCTCCTCGAGACGTTAGGGGGTGGCCGGGTCGGGGATCTGCTTGACGCAGACGACGACCTTCATTCCTTGTTCACTCCTTGCTGGATCTCTGCTTGGCGATGGTAACGAGGCCTGCGTGTCTTGAGTAAACGCTCAAATTCGCGCTCGTCAGGAAGCCGCTTCGATGCGCTCGATGATCAGGTCCTGAGTTGGCGGAGGGGTGTCGGCGATGGACCAGGCGGAGGAGAGGGTTTTCTCCTGGGAGGCCCAGCGCGAAGGGTCGCTGTAACGGACGCGGGCCAGGGGTTGGCCGGCGTCGACACTGTCACCGATCTTCGCCTCGAGAGTTATCCCGACCCCGGGGTCGATGGTGTCCTCCTTGCGCTCCCGGCCGGCCCCGAGCCGGGTGGCCGCGACCCCGATGGTCAGGGCGTCGCATGCGGTGACGAAGCCGTCCCTGGGGGCGGTGATCACCGCCTCGTGAGCGCATGACGGGAGCAGTTCGGGGCTCTCGATGACGGACGGGTCTCCACCCTGGGCGACGGCGACATCGATCAACTTCTGCAATGCCCTGCCCGACTCGATGGCTCCGCTCAAGGCGCCACGCCCTCCCTCGACACCGGCCAACTCCATCATCACCTCGCCCAGGGCCATGGTCAGCTCGATCACATCTTGGGGACCCTCACCCCGGAGGACGTCGATCGATTCCCTCATCTCGTTGGCGTTGCCCACCTCCCGGCCAAGGGGCTGGCCCATCCAGGTGATGAGGGCCGTGGTGCGGACCCCGTGCCGGGTGCCGATGTCCACCATGGTCCGGGCCAGCTCCCGAGAGCCCTGGATGTCTTTCATGAAGGCGCCTGACCCGGTCTTCACGTCGAGGACGAGGCCGTCCAGCCCTTCCGCCAGCTTCTTGGACATGATGGAAGAAGCGATGAGAGGGAGGGACGACACGGTCCCGGTGGCGTCACGGAGGGCATACAGCTTTCGATCCGCGGGGACCAAGTCCTCTGTCTGGCCGGCGAGCACCAGGCCGTGGTCGGACAGGATCTCGTGGAACCGCTCCGGCTCGATCCCGGTGGTGAAGCCGGGAATCGTCTCCAGCTTGTCGAGGGTCCCCCCGGTATGGCCGAGTCCGCGCCCCGACATCATCGGCACCACGACACCAACCGATGCCACCAGCGGGGCGAGTGGGATCGAGATCTTGTCGCCGACACCGCCGGTGGAGTGCTTGTCCACCTTGGCTTCTGTGATGGTCGAGAAGTCGAGGACCTCGCCGGAGTGGAGCATGGCCGTGGTCCAGGCGGCCAACTCGTCGGGGTCGAGACCGCGGAGGTAGATGGCCATGGCCAGCGCCGCCATCTGGTAGTCGGGGACGCTTCCCTCGGTGTAGGCCGCGATGAGCCACTCGATGGCATCGGCGGAGAGCACGCCGCCATCCCTCTTCGTCTCGATCAGCTCGACCGCGGTGAACGCCACGACCGGACGATATCCAGATCGGCTTACCTGAGGCACGCAGCGCCAAATATGGCGCTACGAAGACAGAGAAACGCTGTCGACTGCGGGTCTTGATGGCGAGATGCCGCCGGGCGTCGCCTACAGGCTCACCGCGGGGCCACGCCACGCCGGTCGAGTTTGGCGTATAACCATTGCCATGACCGGCTCCAGGTACTGTGGGACGTAGGACCAACCTGGCACTGGCCGTGCTTCTGGTTGCCGCGGTGATCTCGGGTTTGGCCAGTCAGGCGATCGGTCTCGATTGGGCCCTCGACACCGCCGTGATCCACGGGGTGGTTGCCCTTGCGATTCTGCTGCTGGCCCCCTGGAAGAGCACAGTGGTCCGTCGTGGGCTGAAGAAGAGCCGACCCGGGCGTTCCTTCTCACTGGTCCTGCTCGGCGTGGTTCTGCTCACCCTGTTCTCGGGCCTGATTCACTCCCATGGGGAGCTGACCCGCATTGGCTCGCTCACTGTGATGCAGATCCATGTCGGCGGAGCGATCTTGGCCCTGGGGCTGGTCATCGACCATTTCCGACGACATCCCGTCACGCCACGTCGCTTCGACCTCGATCGGCGGGCGTTTCTTCGCACCTCCACGCTGGCCGCGACTGCGGCCGGGATCTGGGTTGCATGGGAGGGCGCCCTGCAAGCCATGGAGGCGCCAGGGAGCGAGCGCCGATTCACCGGCATGCACCAACGCGGGTCACACGACCCGGCTGCCCTTCCCACCACCTCGTGGTTCGACGATCAGGTGCCCCGGATCGACGGTGCCGAGTGGACCGTCGACGTGGCAGGGAGGACGTTGAGCCTGGCCGAGTTGGACGAAGTGGCCGGTGAGACCTTCCCTGCGATCCTCGACTGCACCGGTGGCTGGTATTCGGAGCAGCAGTGGTCCGGGGTCAGGCTGGATCGGCTCGTCGACCCGGCCGGCAACAGAAGCTTCGTCGCCTGGTCCCGTAGCGGGTATGCGCGCAGGTTCCCGATCCGCGACCTGAAGACCACCTGGCTGGTGACCCGGCTCGGTGGGGAGCCGTTGAGCCCGGGGCACGGCTTCCCGGCCCGGATCGTCGCCCCCGCAAGGCGGGGCTTCTGGTGGGTGAAGTGGGTGACACGGATCGAGCTCTCGCCCGTGCCCTGGTGGCTTCAGTCGCCTTTCCCGCTCACCTGAGTAGAAGCCCCGATCCGGGGGTCAGCCCCTCTCCACCGGGACGTTCACCAACGAGCCGTACTCGGTCCACGAGCCGTCGTAGTTCTTGACGTCGCGGTGCCCGAGAAGCTCGGTCAGGGCGAACCAGGTGTGCGAGGAGCGCTCACCGATGCGGCAGTAGGCGATGATTTCGCCACCGGTGACACCGGCGCCCTCGTAGAGCTCCTTCAGCTCCTCGGCCGACTTGAACGTCCCGTCCTCGTTGGCAGCCTTGCCCCAGGGGATGTTCTTGGCGCCGGGGACGTGCCCGGCGACGTAGGGCTGCTCCTGAGGCAGATGGTCGGGGGCGATCTTCTCGCCGCTGTACTCCTCCGGAGAGCGGACATCGACCAGCGTCGCGCTGCCCAGGGTCTCCAGGACGTGGTCACGGAAGGCCCGGACCTCGGGCCGCTCCGGCCCGGCGATCTCGAAGTCGGTCGGCGTGAGGCTCGGCTTCTCCGACTCGAGGGGAAGCGTTTCCACGTTCCACTTCTTCCGTCCCCCGTCGAGCAGCTTCACCTTGTCGAAGCCGCGGTATTTCAACAGCCAGTAGGCGTAGGCGGCGAACCAGTTGTTGTTCCCTCCGTAGAGAACCACGGTGGTGTCGGGCCCGACTCCGGCGGCCGAGAGCAGCTTGTTGAAGCCCTCCTGGTCGAGGTAGTCGCGGCGGGTGGGGTGATGCAGGTCGTCGGACCAGCTCCAGGCGATGGCGCCCGGGATGTGGTCCTTGTCGTAGACGGTGGCGTCCTCGTCGACCTCGATGACTCGGAGATCGGGGTTGTTCAGGTTCTCCTTGAGCCAGTCGGTGGTGACGAGTGCGTCGGGGTTGGCATAACCCATGTGTGGGTGCTCCTTTGCGTAGTCAGAAACGGGGTGTGACGCCGGGAAGAGGTTTTCGCTCTCGGGCGGTGGCGTCGTTAGGAGCGCTGACGATTTGTGGCGTCTGCGCTCGGGCGGGCCGCCTGAGAGCTGTCACAGAGACACATGCACATCGTCATTCGAAACACACCGGAAAGATATGCGGAGAGCGTCGCCAAGTCAACGTGGCTCACCCGAAGAAGCCGACGACGATGAGGGTGACGATCATCGACATGAACCCGGCAAGGAGGGTGAGCTGGAGTAGGTCCACGCGGTGTGAGAGATGAGCGAGCTCGTCTCTGACCGAGCGGATCTCGTCCCTGACCGAGCGCATCTCGGTCTGGAATCCGTCCCTGGTGACGAGGGCGGTGACCGGGGTTGCCGGGAGATAGGTCATGAGGTTATCGGTGAGGTCGGCGCCGAGGATCTCGGTGAGACCATTGTAGGGCTCGTGTCGGCGACCCCGGGGCGGTCATGGATGTCAGCGTGCTCGAGGCCGGGGACCACTGCAAGGGTCTTGTCAGCCGGCGAGGCCCTCGATCTCGGGCAGCGCCAGTGCAAGGTTCAGGTTCTGGATCGCCTGCACCGCCGCTCCCTTGAGCAGGTTGTCCTCGGCTGCGATCACCACGGCATTGAGCCCGTCGGTGCTGGTCTCGAAGCCGCCGACGATCAGCCCTCGGCGCTTGGCGCCATCGGTGAGCTCGGGGATTCGGTCACTCACCTCGATGAGCGGCTCGCCCCCATAGCGCTCCTCGAATCTGGCCCTCACCTCGACCGGGCTCATGGCGTGGCCCAGGGGGACATGGGCGGTGACCAGGAGCCCGCGGAAGGCAGGATGGACGTGTGGGATGAGCCTGACCTGAAGCCCGAGCTGACGGGTCGCCTCCCGCTCGTGGTTGTGCCCCACCAGCTTGTAGGGCATCAGATTGTCACGAAGTCGCTCGGGATCATTGCGGGGGCCTGGTGTGGACCCGGCGCCGGAGTAGCCGGATACCCCGAAGACGGCGGGAACCCCCGAGATGGAGTCGAGCAGCGGGGCGAGGGCGATCTGGGCGGCTGTGGCGTAACAACCGGGATTGGCTATCCGGTCGGCTCCCATCAGCTTCTCCCGGAACAGCTCGGGGAGCCCGTATTGCCAGGTGTCGTCAAATCGGTGGTCGGCCGAGATGTCGACGATGACCGTCCCGTCACCGATCGCAGCCACATAAGGGTCGCCGGCGCCGTCGGGGAGGGCCAGGAACACCGCGTCCACATCTCGTGCGCCGAGGTCGTCCGATCCGATCGACTCGAAGAGCATGCCGTCGATTCCCGGCACCGGTTGGCCGGCCAACTCACGAGATCCGGCGAACACGAGGTCGAGGAAGGGGTGGTCCCGGATCAGGCGAACCAGTTCGGCCCCGGTGTGGCCCCGGGCGCCGACGATCCCAACCGTGTGACCTTCACCCATCGTCGTCACCGACGAACGAGGCGGGGAGGGCGGCAATGGCCTCAACCCGAGGGGCGATTCGGGCGAAGTCGGTCTCGCCCTTCCAGAAGATGGTCCACGGACCGCGCTTCACCGCTCCCTCGGACTCTTCTCCGTAGAACGTGTTGAAGCTGTTCTCGGTCCGGGAG
>JBOGEU010000061.1:0-1545 GCA_050741995.1 Acidimicrobiia bacterium
GCTTGGATCGAGGCATGATCCGCTTCCCCCTCAAGAGCTCGAAGTCCTCAGGGCTCTGAATCAGCTCGACGTCGGTGAAGAGTGAAGCGATCCACTCCAAGGTATAAACGATCGCCCTCTTGAGAAGAGACGATTCGGAGGTTGCGTACAAGCCGTGAATTGTGTTGACCACGATGGGGACCCCTGCCAGCCGGCCCACGATGCGACCGTAGACCCCGGGCTTGGGGTTGTGGGTGTGGATGACGTCGGGCCGCTCACGTCGCAGCACCCGCCACAGCTGGCCCACGGCCCTGATATCGGCCATGAGATTCATGCCTCGGGTCGACGAAGAGAGGGCGATGTGCCTGATGCCTCTCGACTCGAGGTCGGGCACGAACTCGCCGGGAGCACTGATCCCTATCGATTCGCCCACCTCCGTCGCCGCCTCGAGTTGGGGCAGCAGCAGGTAGCGCAGACTCATGTCGATCGTCGTCAGGTGGGCGATCTTCATTCGAGCACCTGGGCCAGGCGGGCGGCGTATCCCGAGACGATGTGATCCATCGCAAACCGCTCCTTCATGTGCAGACGCGCCGCCCGGCCCAGGCGATGGGCCAGCTCAGGATCGGAGGCCAGACGGGTGAGGGCGCCGGCCAGATCGTCCTCGTCGCGGCCGACCACGATCCCGCTCACGCCGTCGCGAACGGCCTCCCGGACCCCACCGACATCGACCGCCACGGCGGCGACCGAGGCGGCGCCGGCTTCGAGCACCGCACCGGGCAGCCCTTCGGTACGCGAGGTGAGAAGCAGCACGCCGGCCCATTCGAGATGGGGGGCGACGTCGTCGACAGCACCGGTCAGCACCACCCTGTCCTCGACACCGAGGGCGACGATTTCGTCCCGGACCCGGTTCTCGAGGGGCCCTCCCCCCACCATGCGCAACAACGCGCCGGGGACACGGGCGACGCTGCGCAACGCCAGGAGCGGGTCCTTCTCCTCGGTGAGGCTGCCGATGACCACCACCCGGAGCGGGGTGTCGGTTGACGTGCGCCGGATGGAGAACAGCTCGTCGGGCACACCGGTGTAGGTGACATGGACCCTCCCCGCCAGAGACGCATCCAGTTCCAGCAACTGTTGGCGTGTGGCCTCGCACACGGCCAGGGCCATGGCCACCCGCCCCAGCATCCAGCGATTGGCCGCCCGGGAGAATGCCGAGCGGATCCAATAGTCGGGCTCACCGATGGCGATGTAGGCGAGAGGCACCTTCGAAGACAGCGTGGCGAGGGCGCCGTAACGCAGGGTCGACCCCCCATTTGCCAGCACGATGTCGGGGTGGAACTGCTCGATCCGGTGGCGGAGGGCGCGGGAGATCCGACGATTGAGTCGACCCGGCCGCGCCGGGCTCACCGCGGTCAGAGGCTCGACATCGACCCGGCGCTCGTCGACGGAGCTGGTGAGACTCACGGTCTGCACCACCCAGCCATGATCGGCGAGGCCCCGCCCCAGGCGCTCGGTGAACACCTCCGCCCCGCGTCTTCGGTCGGTCGCAGTCACGATCAGCAGCCGGCG
>JBOGEU010000062.1:0-1527 GCA_050741995.1 Acidimicrobiia bacterium
CGATATTCCGCGGGATCGGCTCATCGTGATCACGGGATTGTCGGGGTCCGGCAAGTCCTCGCTGGCCTTCGACACTATCTACGCCGAGGGTCAGCGGCGCTATGTGGAGTCGTTGTCGGCCTATGCCCGTCAGTTCCTGGGCCAGATGGACAAGCCCGACGTCGACTTCATCGAAGGGCTCTCCCCGGCGATCTCCATCGACCAGAAGACGGCATCACGCAATCCCCGTTCCACGGTGGGGACGGTCACCGAGGTCCACGACTATCTCCGTCTCCTCTACGCTCGGATCGGGATCGCTCACTGCCCCAATGACGGGACGCCGGTGGAGCGGCAGACACCACAGCAGATCGTCGACCGGATCCTCGAGCTGGGAGAGGGGACTCGGTTCCAGGTGCTGGCTCCGGTGGTTCGCGGCCGTAAGGGCGAGTTCGAAGGACTGCTCTCCGATCTGGCCAAGGAGGGATTCGCACGGGCCCGGGTCGACGGGGAGGTCCGCGAGCTCACCGAGGAGATCAAGCTCGACCGTTACTACCAGCACAGCATCGAGGTGGTGGTCGACCGTCTCGTCCGTAAGGAGGGGATGGAGCAGCGTTTGACCCAGTCACTGGAGACCGCCCTCACGCTCACCGATGGGACCGCCGACATCGAGATAGAAGACGGGGCCACCCTCACCTTCTCCCAGCATCTGTCGTGCCCCAAATGCGGCCTCTCCTTCGAGGACCTCCAGCCCCGCAACTTCTCGTTCAACAGCCCTTACGGAGCCTGCCCGGTCTGCTCCGGGATCGGGACCAAGTACCAGGTCGACCCGGAGTTGGTGATCGCCGACCCGTCGCTGTCGCTGGAACAGGGTGCGATCCCGATGTGGTCGTCGAACCGGATGCGTTACTACCACCGACTGCTCACCGGGATCGGCGAGGTCTTCGGATTCTCGATGGACACCCCCTGGCAGGACCTGTCCCCGGAGATCAAGGACAAGATCCTCTACGGCACCGGCGAGGACAAGATCACCGTCAAGTACACCAACCGGTTCGGGCGCAAACGACAGTGGCAGGCGACCTTCGAGGGGGCGATCCCCTTTCTCAACCGGCGTCACGAGTCGGCGGAGACCGACTCGGCTCGTGAGTACTACCAGGAGTACATGGCGCAGGTCCCGTGCGAAGCTTGTGGGGGTGGGCGTCTCAACCGGGTGTCGTTGGCAGTGACCATCGCCGGGAGGAACATCGCCGAAGTCTCCGATCTCAGCCTGGGCCAGGCACGTGAGTTCTTCGACAACCTCGAGTTGAACGAGCGGGAGGCGACCATCGCCGAGCGAGTGCTGAAGGAGGTCAGGGCCCGGATCCAATTCCTCCTCGACGTTGGACTCGACTATCTGACTTTGAGCCGCTCGGCGGCGACCCTGGCCGGGGGTGAGGCGCAGCGAATCCGGCTGGCGACCCAGATCGGTTCCGGGCTGGTCGGGGTGCTGTACATCCTCGACGAGCCGTCGATCGGGCTCCACCAGAGAGACACCCAGCGGCTGATCGAAAC
>JBOGEU010000063.1:0-11787 GCA_050741995.1 Acidimicrobiia bacterium
AGCAAACACCGGGTCAAGGGAAGACACTGAGAGGCGAGGGCCCGGAGGAGAACGGCAGCGGGGAAGCCGAGGTGTTCACTCTGCCCACCCTGCCCGGGGTGGGCGACGAGCCGGGCCCGGATGACCCCGGCCCGGAGGAGGACGGCCCGAAGGAGGGCGGCGGGGAAGGCGAGGCCGACCTCGCCGACCGGGAGCCCACGTTCAACCCGCGCATTCTCGATGACTACTCACCGGACGAGTACACCGGGCACACAACTCAGGAATACCAGGGTCTGGCAGAGGAGGTGAGCCGGGCCGCCGCCGAGGAGTGGGAGCAGCAGGCGGTTGCGGCCACCGTGCCCGGCGTCGACAGCGGGTTGGTCGGATTCGACGACGTGACCGGGGCATCGTCGAGCACGGAAGAGGACTACGAGGCGAGCGAGCAGGCTCTGACCAGTGACCTGGCGATGCGCATCGCCTCCAGCCTGGTGATCTTCGGGATGTTCCTCGGCACGCTGCTGCTCGGGGGTTGGTGGTTCACCGGCTTCGTGATCTTGTTGATGGTGGTCGCCTTGGGCGAGTTCTTCGCCACGGTACGTTCCGACGACTACCGCCCGCTGGCGCTGTTCGGGCTGCTCGGCGTCCTCTTCATGGGGATCGGGGCCGCCGTCTCGGGCGCCGTCGCGATAGCCGGCTGGGCCGCAGCCTTTGCCATCGTCACCGTGCTCTTCCTGGCTCTGTCTCCGCGGCGCCAGCCACTCGAGGACGCCTCGGTCACCATTGGCGGAATGGCCTGGGTGGGTCTTCTCTCCTTCGCCATCCTCATCGCGTCGGGCCCCCAGCCGGTGGCCTTCATCCTCTTCGTGGTGTTCCTCGTGGCCGCCAATGACATCGGTGCCTTCTTCGTGGGACGGGCCTTCGGGCGTCGCACGATGTCGCCGAAGATCTCGCCTCAGAAGACGTGGGAAGGCTTCTTCGGTGGGTTGATCGCAGGCCTGGTGGTGTCGTCGGTCCTGGTCACTTTCCCCGCCTGGGAGACGATCGGCTTGGCCAAGGGGCTGGTGGCTGGTGCCCTGATCGGGGTGATCAGCCCGATCGGGGATGCTGCCGAGTCGATGGTGAAGCGCTCATTGGGTGTCAAGGACATGGGCTCGGTGCTTCCCGGTCACGGGGGGCTTCTCGACCGGGTCGACGGGTTCTTGTTCGCGGTCCCCGCGATCTACTACCTGTTCCGGGGTTTCGGGCTGCTGTGACCCGGCAGGTGGTCGTTCTGGGGGCGACCGGCTCGATCGGGACCCAGACACTCGAGGTGGCGGTCAATCTCGGTCTGGAGGTTGCCGCGGTGGCGGCCCGGGCGCCGTCGGCGAAGCTCGCCGCCATCGCCACGGCCCATCCGTCGGCCCGGGTGATCGCCGCGGGTGGCTCCAGTGAGGAGTGCGAGGACTTTCGATCGATGGTGGGTCGGGAGGTCGAGTTCGGGTCAGATGCAGTCATCGATGCCGCCCGGACCGCAGGGGCGGTGATCGTCAACGGGATCGTCGGGGCCGCCGGGCTCCGGGCCACCGTCGCCGGGCTCGAGGTGGGGAACCGCATCGCTCTCGCGAACAAGGAGAGCCTGGTGGCCGGGGGGCCGGTGGTGAAGAGGGCTCTTGCCGATCACCGTGGCGAGCTGGTCCCGGTCGACAGCGAGCATTCCGCCATCTTCCAATGCATGGTGGGGGAGGACCTGGGTTCGGTCTCCCGTCTGATCCTCACCGCGTCTGGTGGGCCGTTTCGGGGACGCACCCGGGATTCACTGGGCGAGGTGACCCCGGAAGAGGCGCTCAAGCACCCCACGTGGGACATGGGACGGCGGATCAGCATCGACTCGGCCACCCTGTTCAACAAGGGCCTGGAGGTGATCGAGGCGCACTTCCTGTTCGACATCGGCTACGAGCAGATCCAGGTGGTGATACACCCCGAATCGATTCTCCACTCGGCGGTCGAGTTCGTCGACGGGTCGCTGAAAGGCCAACTCGGGCAGCCCGACATGCGAATCCCGATTCAGTACGCCTTGACCACCCCGGGCCGCGCCGTGTCCCCGGTCGGCGCCTTCGAGCTTGCAGGCATGACCCTGTCTTTCGAAGAGCCCGACCGTGGCAGCTTCCCCGCACTCGCCCTGGCGTATGCGGCAGGGGCGGCGGGTGGTTCGTCGCCGGCGGTGCTCAACGCCGCCGATGAGGTGGCGGTGGAAGCCTTCCTGCAACGTCGGTTGGGATTCCTCGGTATCACCGACGTCGTCTCCTCGACACTCGAAACCGTGCCGTGGCGCTCGCTTTCATCGGTTGACGAGGTCCTGGAAGTGGATCGGGAGGCCCGGGACGCGGCGTCGGCGCTCATCGCCGGGACCTGTTGATAATCGCCGGCCACGGGTAGCGTGTCCGAATGCTTGGAGGCATTGCTGCCGCCGCAGCGATCATCCTGTTCGTCACCGCCCACGAGGCCGGTCACTTCTTCGCGGCGAAGGCGGTGGGGATGAAGGCCACCGAGTTCTTCTTCGGTTTCGGGCCCAAGATCTGGTCCACGATGAAGGGCGAGACGGAGTACGGGCTCAAGCTGATCCCGCTCGGTGGCTATGTCCGCATCGTCGGCATGAACCCGCTCGAGGAGGTCTCTCCAACCGACATGGGGCGCACCTACCGCGAGAAGAAGTTCTGGGAGAAGAGCGTGGTCGTCCTCGCCGGAGTGGGCATGAACTTCCTGATCGCCATTGTCATCTTCTATGGGATCGTCCTCGCCAACGGCGTTTCCGAGCCCCAGCCTGTCGTCGACGAAGTGGTGGAGCGCGCCGTGGTCGGGGAGGAGAGGGTGCCCACGCCGGCGGTGGTGGCAGGCCTCGAGGAGGGTGACGTCATCGTGTCGATCGGCAGCCACCGGATCCACACCTGGGCCGATGTCCCCGAAGCCCTCGACCTGGTCGGCCCGGGGCCCACGACCATCGTCATCAACCGCGGCGGTCAAGCGATGAGCCTCGACATCGATCTGATCGAGCGGGACGAGGACGGCGGCACGGGATTCCTCGGCGTTTCACCAGTCATCGAGACCCGTGACCCGGGAGTCATCGGGTCCATCGGAGTCGCCGGGAGCCAGGTGTGGGAGGGGATCGGGTTCACCTTCCAGGCAATCGGGGACATGGTCAAGCCGTCGAGCCTTGCCCAGTACCTCGGAGTCCTCGCCGGTGACACCGATGTCGACGAGGAGATCCGACCGGTGAGCCCGATCGGCATCGTCAACATCGGCACCCAGACCGAGTCTGCGGCGGCATTCCTCGGGATCCTCGCCTTCGTCAACGTGATCTTGGCCACCATCAACCTGTTGCCCTTGTTCCCGCTCGACGGCGGGCATTTCGCCGTGGCCCTCTATGAGAAGATCAGCGGCCGCGAGGCCAACGTGCGCAAGCTCGCCCCGGTGGCGGCGGCGGTGATCGGGCTGTTCGCCTTCCTCGGCTTCGTCGCCGTGATCCTCGACATCGTCAATCCGATCTCCCTCTGACCGACGTCGTCGGGAAGGGATGCTCGGTCCTCGGTACGGGGACCAAGAGGTATACCGTGGAACCGAGATGATCCAGCGCCGAGAGACCCGTCAGCTCCATGTCGGCAAGGTGGCCGTGGGCGGCGGCGCCCCGGTCTCGGTGCAGTCGATGACAACGACGAAGACCGCCGATGTCGACGGCACCCTGGCCCAGGTGTATGCCCTCGCCGGCGCCGGCGCCGACATCGTCCGCATCACGTGCAACGAGGTCGAGGCCGCCCAGGGTCTGGCCGAGATCGTCCCCAGGTCCCCGGTCCCGATCATCGCCGATATCCACTACCAATACCGGCTGGCGCTCGCCGCCCTCGAAGCAGGTGTCCAGGGGCTCCGGCTCAACCCGGGCAACATCCGCAAGGAGGATCAGATCAAGACCGTGGCCCGCGAGGCCAAGGACCGCGGGGTCCCGATCAGGGTCGGTGTCAATGCCGGATCCCTCGACAAGGACCTGCTCGAGAAATACGGGAGCCCGGCGCCCCAGGCGCTGGTCGATTCGGCGCTGATCGAGATCCGCTATCTCCAGGATGTCGATTTCGAGGACATCAAGATCTCGGTCAAGCACTCTCATGTACCTTCGATGATCGAGTCCTACCGGCTGCTCTCCGCGGAGGTCGACTACCCGCTCCATCTCGGTGTCACCGAGGCGGGCCCGCCCCCGGCTGGTCTCATCAAAGGCGTTGCCGGGATCGCGACCCTGCTCAACGAGGGGATAGGCGACACCATCAGGTTCTCGTTGACGGCCGACCCGGTCGAAGAGGCCAAGGCGGGGCGGCAGCTCCTGGAGAGCCTCGGCCTCAGGGAGCGGAAGGGCCTCGATCTCATAGCCTGCCCATCGTGTGGGCGGGCCGAGGTGGACGTGATCGATGTCGCCACCAGAGCCCAGGCCGCCCTCGAGGCGGAGAACCTCCCGATCCAGGTGGCGGTGATGGGCTGTGTCGTCAACGGTCCCGGTGAGGCTCGAGAAGCCGACATCGGCATCGCTGCCGGAAGGGGGCGGGGCCACCTGTTCATCAAGGGCCAGGTGGTCCGGGTGGTGCCGGAGTCGGAGATGGTGGAGGCGCTGCTCGACGAGGCCCGAAAGTTGGTGGATGAGGGTGTTGATAGCCGTCTCGCCCACGCCGACGCCAACGCAGCCGAGATCGCCGCCGCAACCCGTGACGAGTTGATCCAGATCCAGGGCGATGCCAACCACACCCGGGACCGCCGCACCAAGGTGGCCGACGTCGCCCAGTCGGAGTGACCCGCCCGTAATTGGGCCGCTCGGGGTCGAACGAGGGCCTGACGGTCCCGACCATCGTCGAGCGACTACCGTCGGTTCCTCCCTCCCATGCGCTGGTCATTAGCCTTCATCCCGACGCTCAGAGATGCCCCGGCCGACGCCGAGGCGGTCAGTCACAAGCTGCTGGTTCGAGGCGGCTTCATACGACAGCTCGCCGCCGGCTCCTACACCATCCTCCCTCTCGGTCAGCGGGTCCGACTCAAGGTCGGGGAGATAATCCGGCAAGAGATGAACGCCATCGGCGGCCAGGAGATGCTGCCGCCGACACTGCATCCCGCCGAGATCTGGCGCAAATCGGGCCGTTATGAGCTGATGGGGGACAACCTCTTCAAGCTCGAGGACCGGAAAGGCGCCGACCTGGTGCTGGGCATGACCGAGGAGGAGATCTTCGCGCTCACCGCCCTCGAGTTGGCCTCGTATCGGGACCTGCCCCAGATCTGGTACCAGATGCACACCAAGTTTCGCGATGAGCCGCGGCCCAAATCGGGTCTGCTCCGGGTCCGCGAGTTCACCATGAAGGACTCCTACACCCTGGACATCGACCAGGAAGGGCTCGACGTCGGATTCGAGAAGCATCGGGGCGCCTACCAACGGATATTCGCCCGTATGGGCCTCGACGCGGTGGGGGTGGAGGCGTCGTCGGGCGCCATGGGCGGTTCGGAGTCGGTGGAGTTCATGGTCCGCAGCGATGCCGGGGAGGATTGGATCGTCACCTGCTCCAACTGCGACTACCGGGCCAACGTGGAGCGGGCGATCTCGGTGGTCTCCTCGGTCGAAGACGGGGCTCCGGCCGCCCTCGGGCGCCTGGCGACGCCGGGGCTGCGGACGATCAAGGCCCTCGCCGCGGCTCACCCCGGCGTGGCGGCGCCGGAGCGCCAGGTCAAGACGCTGGTCTTCGTCCTCGACGGGGACCCGGTGCTGGTGTTGCTCCGTGGCGATCATGATCTGCAGGAGCAGAAGCTGCTCGACGCCACCGCTGCGGTCGAGGCCAGGGCGGCCACTCCCGAGGAGATCCAGGAGTTGCTCGGGGCGGGCCCGGGCAGTCTCGGCGCCGTCGGCGTCGAGGGAGTGAGGATCATCGCCGACGAGGCACTTCGGGGCAGGGCCAACCTGGTCACCGGCGCCAATGAGGACGACTGGCACTTCACGGGTGTCGATGTCGAGAGGGACATGAGCGTCGGGTTGTGGGCCGACCTCCGGGCGGTGTCCGCGGGTGAGCCTTGCGCGGTGTGCGGCAGCCCGCTCGATCTGTGGAAGGGGATCGAGGTCGGGCACATCTTCAAGCTGGGCACCAAGTACTCGGAGACGTTCGGCGTGTACGTCCAGGACGAGGCAGGCGACAGCCACCCGATCATCATGGGCTCTTACGGGATCGGCGTGGAGCGAGGGATGGCCGCGGTTGTCGAGTCGTCTCACGACGAGAATGGAATCATCTGGCCTGTCTCGGTCGCCCCATACGAGGTGGTGATCACCGTGGTCAGGGCCGACGATGCACCGACCCTCACCGCCGCCGAGGGGCTGTATCGAGACCTGCTCGACGCCGGTGTCGAGGTCTTGCTGGACGACCGCGAGGAACGGCCCGGAGTCAAGTTCGCCGATGCCGAGTTGATCGGCATCCCCTATCGAGTCACGGTGGGGCCGCGAGGGGTGGAGCAGGGATCGGTGGAGTTGACCACTCGCCGGGGGATGGGCAGCGAGGAGCTTCCGTTGGCCGAATCCGTGCCCCGATTGGCCGAGCTCGTCATCCCGCAACGTCACGGGAGGTGATGGCGAGACGGTCCGCAGCGGGTCTGTTCGACGCGCTCCGAGTTCGGCGGCACTCGGTTTATACTTCCGCTGACAACAGGACGCTTTTTCACCAGGTGGGCGCCTTTGGCACCCGCCTGTCTTTTTGTGGAGCAACGAACCCGGAACATGGCAACAACGACGATTTCCGACATCTGGACGGTGGTCGAGGCTCATCTCGCCGCCGAGGGTCTCGAGCTCGACGACGTCGAGCTGCTCGGCCGCGGCCCGGGTCGGCTACTCAGAGTGGTCGTCGACGGTGAGAACCTGGACGTGGACCTTCTCGCCGAGGTCGCCCGTGGTCTCTCCCGGCTTCTCGACAACGAGACCGATCTCACCGACGCCTACCGGCTCGAGGTGACCTCGCCCGGTCTGGAGAGGAACCTTCGCCTGCCGGCTCACTACCACAAGTCGATCGGCCGCGAGGTCGTGGCCAGGGTGACCAGAGGAGAGGAGAGGACGACCCTCAGGGGGATTCTCATCGAGGCGGGAGAGAGCTCGTTCACCATCGAGGCCGACGATGCTCGGTCCGTCGTCGACTACGAAGACGTACTCACCGCAAAGACAGTGTTTCGGTGGGAAAAAGCCCCCAAGCCGGGTCACTGAAGGAGAATCATGAAGCTCGACACGATGATGGAAGCCATCGAGGTCCTCGCCCGTGAGCGAGGGGTCGCGGTCGACACCATCCTCGACGCCTTCGCCAACGCACTGGTCGCCGCCTACAAGCGCAGCCCCGGTGCTGCCGAGGAGGCTCGGGTCACCATCGACCCCGACTCGGGCGAGGTGATCGTCTATGCCCAAGAGCTGGACGAGGAAGGCAACGTGGTCACCGAGTGGGAGGACACACCCGAGGGGGAGGCATTCGGACGGATTGCCGCCCAATCGTTCAAGCAGGTGATGCAGCACAAACTGCGCGAAGCCAAGCGGGAGCACGTCTTCGAGATGTACGAAGGCCGCGAGGGCGACCTGGTCACCGGGCTGGTACAGCAAGTGGACTACCGCTCGGTGATCCTCGACCTGGGCGATGCCGAGGCGATCCTTCCCGGCTCGGAGAGGATCCCGTTCGAGCGCCTGGAGCGTGGCAACCGGGTAAAGGCGCTCATCCTCGAGGTGCGCAACGAGACCAAGGGGGCCCAGATCGTGGTCTCCCGCAGCCATCCCGACCTGGTGAGGAGGCTCCTGGAGCTGGAGGTCCCCGAGCTGACGGACGGCACGGTCGAGATCGTCAACATCGCCCGCGAGCCGGGCCATCGCACCAAGATCGCAGTCATCTCCCACGACTCCAACGTGGACCCCAAGGGCGCCTGTGTCGGGGCCCGGGGATCACGGGTGCGGCAAGTGGTCAACGAGCTGCGGGGAGAGAAGGTCGACGTCGTCCAGTGGCGTGACGACATCGGTCAGTTCATCGCCGAGGCACTGGGACCGGCCAAGGTGAAAGAGGTGCACATCGACGAGGCCACCAAGACGGCCGATGTCGTCGTCTCCGAGCACCAGCTGTCGCTGGCCATCGGCAAGGAGGGCCAGAATGCCCGGCTTGCCGCCCGTCTCTCCGGGTACAAAGTCGACATCCGATCCGACAACGAGGGAGCGGAAGATGCAGCGGAACCGGCAGTCGCGCCCCAGGCGGAGGAAGCGGCGCCGGTTGCCGGCGAGGTGGCGAACGGCGAGATGACGGCGGCAGGCGAGACAGTCGATGAGCCGACGGGCGACGAGGATGTCGTCGAGGGCTCGCCCCACGATGCGGATGCAGTTGCCGATGCCGGCGACGACGAGAGCGAATAGAGAGTTTGAGACGTGAGGGTTTATGAACTTGCCCGGGACCTGGGCGTGGACTCGAAAGAGCTATTGACCCAGGCCCAGGATCTTGGGATAGAAGTGAAGACGGCCTCCTCGGGCCTTGACGACGAGGCCGCCGAGCTGCTGAGGCTGGCCGTTGCCGGCGAGGAGCCGGAGGCGGAGCCCGAAGTCGAGGCCGCCATCGCCCCCGAGCCCGCGGCGTCGGCGGTGCCCCCGGCGACGGCCGGAGCCGACGTGGAGATAGTCGCCATACCGGCCGGTGCCACCGTTGCCCAGTTCGCCGAGGCGATCGGGATCTCGGCTACGGACGTGGTGACCGAGTTGCTGATGCGGGGCACGCCCGTCGGTGTGGGCCAGGTGATGCCCCTTGAAATGATCGAGCCGGTCGCCGAGTCCTTCGGGTTCATCGTGGATGTCGAGGACGTGGCCGCACCCCAGGTGCCGGCGGTGGCCGAGCGCCCGGTCTACGACGACGAGGAAGCGGAGCTCGTGGTCAGGCCACCCGTGGTCACGGTGATGGGCCACGTCGATCATGGGAAGACCACCCTCCTCGACACCATCCGAAAGACCAGCGTGGCCGAGGGCGAGCAGGGCGGTATCACCCAGCACATCGGCGCCTATCAGGTCGAGGTCAATGGCCACCCGATCACTTTCATCGACACTCCGGGACACGAGGCATTCACCGCCCTCCGCGCCCGGGGGGCGAACATCACCGACATCGTCGTCCTGGTCGTCGCGGCCAATGACGGCGTCATGCCTCAGACGGTCGAAGCCGTCTCCCATGCCAAGGCCGCCGGCGTCAAGATGATCGTGGCCATCAACAAGATCGACCTGCCCGCCGCCGACCCGCTGCGGGTGAGGACCGAGTTGACCGAGCAAGGCGTCATCGCCGAGGAGCTCGGTGGCGATGTGCCCAGTGTCGAGGTCTCGGCTGTCACCGGTGACGGTGTCGACGATCTGCTCGACGTCATCGACCTCATCGCCCAACTCGAGGAGTACAAGGCCAACCCGAGTGCGACGGCGTCAGGTGTCGTGGTGGAAGCCCAGGTGGAGCGGGGAAAGGGAGCCGTTGCCTCGGTCATCGTCCAGCGTGGGACGCTGAAGGTCGGTGACGCTTTCGCCGCCGGCGGCGTCTCGGGCAGGGCGAGGGCGCTCACCGACGACCAGGGCAGCCAGGTCGATTCCGCCGGACCGTCGACACCGGTTCAAATCATGGGCTGGGACGATGTCCCCTCAGCCGGTGACTACTTCAACGTCGTCGAGAGCGACCGAGAGGCTCGTCGCATCGCCGAAGAGCGCCAGGAGGAGCTCAAGGCGGTCAGCCAGGCCATGCCCTCGGCCCGTGACCGTCTGCAAGGCCTGCTCGACCAGCTTCGCACCGAAGAGGCCACGTTGAACGTCATCATCAAGGCCGATGCACAGGGATCGTTGGAGGCCCTGCGTGACTCGATCTCCAAGATCGAACGCGAGGGTGGGAAGATCCAGGTGCTGCATGGGGGAGTCGGCGGGATCAACGAGAACGACGTCAGCCTCGCCGAGGTGACGGACTCGGTCGTGGTCGGGTTCAACGTCCGTCCCGAGCCCAAGGCGCGCAAGTCGGCGGAGGAAGTCGGTGTCGAGATCCGCACCTACGGGATCATCTACGAGCTTCTCGACGAGATCGAGCAGATGCTGGTGGGTCAGCTCGCTCCCGAGGAGCACGAGCAGGTGCTGGGCACCGCCGAGGTGAGGGCCGTGTTCAAGGTCCCCCGGGCCGGCACTGTGGCCGGCTGCTACGTCGTCGAGGGTCTGATGCAGCGTGGCGCCCGGGCACGACTGATTCGCGACGGGATCGTCATCCACGACGGATCCATCTCCTCGCTCAAGAGGTTCAAGGACGACGTGCGTGAGGTTGCCTCCGGGTTTGAATGCGGCATCGGGTTCGAGAGCTACAACGACATCAAGGAAGGCGACAGCATCGAGGACTACGTCATCCGCGAGGTCGCCCGCACCTGATGCGAGTCGCGGCCCTGAGGGTCGAGCTGCACATTCCCGACCCGCAATCGCTCAAGGAGAAGCGGGCGGTCCTGAGGCCGATCATCGAGGGTCTGCGACGGCTCGGCTCGTACAGCGTGGCCGAGGTCGACCATCACGACTCGTGGCAGCGGGCGGCGGTCGGGATCGCCATCGTCGCCCCCGACGGGGAGGGGCTGGCCAGGCAGATTTCCAGAGTCCGTGGCTACCTTGAGGGGCAACTGGAGGTCGAAGTGCTCGACGTGCTCATGAGCGAGTTGGAGAAGCCGGAATGAGAGGCTCGAGCCCGCGCATGCTCAAGGTCAACTCCACACTTCGTGAAGTCATCGCCGAGGAGGTCGAACGGCTGAATGACTCGCGGCTGGAGCTGGTGTCGATCACCGGCGTCGAGACCAGTCCCAACCTCCGTCAGGCCACCGTCTACATCGACGTCCTCGGCTCGACGGACCCTTCCGCGGCCCTCGACGCGTTGGGCCGGGCGGCCCGACGGCTGCAATCGGCGATCGCCGGCCAGGTCAGGCTGAAGTACACCCCGACCTTGGAGTTCGCCGTGGACCCTGGCGTGGTCGGGGGCGAGAAGATCGACGCCATCCTCCGCGATCTGGAGAAGGGCGATTCGAGTGATTGACCGGTCGCTGCTCGAGGCCGCCGCCAGGGCGGTCGGTGAGAGCGATCAGCTGGCCCTTGCCTGTCATGTCGGCCCCGACGGCGATGCCCTGGGGTCGATGATCGGGCTCGGGCTGGCTGCCCGCAGCGCGGGCAAGCAGGTGGTTGCCAGCTTCGGGTCGCCGTTCTCGGTCCCCTCCAATCTCGCTTTCCTCCCCACGGGCCTCCTGGTCGACCCCGGGGAGTTTCCCGAGGCACCGAAGACGATGGTGGTCTTCGACGCCGGGTCGGCGGACCGTCTGGCAGAATTGGGGTCGGCTGCGAGGAAGGCCGAGGTCCTGGTGGTGATCGATCACCACGTCACCAACGAGGGCTTCGGGCACATCGCCCTCATCGACCCCGAGGCGGCGGCGACCAGTGTGCTGGTGGCCGAGTTGCTCCGGGTGCTCGAGTGGCCGATCACGCCTGAGATCGCCACCTGTCTGCACACTGCGCTGGTCACGGACACCGGCCGCTTCCAGTACGCCAACACCACGCCTTCGACCCTGAGACTGGCGGCCGACCTGGTTGCCGCGGGTGCCCGCCCCGAGGAGATAAGCCAGAACGTGTACGAGGAAGCCCCGTTCGGGTACCTGAAGGCGGCGGGTGTCGCCCTGTCGAGGGCGGTCCTGGACGAGGATCTGAGCCTGGTGTCGACCGTGATCACCGAATCCGACCTCGATGAAGCGGGAGTCGACTGGGGCGACATCGACAACCTGATC
>JBOGEU010000064.1:0-9210 GCA_050741995.1 Acidimicrobiia bacterium
ATCAACGATCAGGCTAGGGCGGGCCTGTCATTTGTCACGGGAAAGTGCACGCACCGGCGATATGTGGATATGGTTGGCCTGTTTGGCGGGGCGGCTGCGACCGCTCTGCTCAACCCAACGGAGGAGACAATATGAAACGATTGAGCAGGCTATTGGCCTTGCTTGCAGTGCTTGCACTGGTGATCGCCGCCTGCGGCGGCGGTGATGGCGAAGCCACGACGACCGTCGAGGGCGGCGGTGGGACCGAAGGCGGCGGAGACGGTGGCGGCGACGCCAGCGGTGCAGAGTTCACCCTGTTCGGTTCACCGACCGGAGTTGAAGGCGACGCGGTGACCGGATTCCTCGATGTCTACAACGAGGCGACCGGCTCCAACATCACATACACCGGTGTGTCCGAGTTCGAGCAGCAGCTGCGGATCCAGGTCGACGGCGGCGATCCGCCGGCAGTGGCTTTCACGCCCCAGCCGGCCACGATCTGCGCCTTCGCCGACGAAGGCGCCTTGGTGTCGCTCGAGGACATGGGATTCGACATCGCCGACATGGAAGCCAACCACTCCAAGTATTGGATGGATCTCGGTCTGTGCGACGACGGGAAGCACTACGGGATACCGTGGTTCCCCAACTTCAAGTCGATCGTCTTCTATTCGATGCCGATCTTCGAGGCGGGTGGATATGAAGTCCCGGAGACCTACGAGGATCTCGTCGCCCTGTCGGGGCAAATGGTGGCCGATGGCCAGACACCGTGGTGTTTCGGCTTCGAGAGCGGTGACGCAACCGGATGGCCGGGCACCGACTGGATCGAGGACATCTATGTCCGTGAGCAGGGATCCGACAAGTACGCCCAGTGGTACAACCACGAGATCCCGTTCAACGACCCGAGCGTCGTGCAGGCCTTCGACACCTTCGGAGAGATCTTCTTCGGTGAGGGCTTTGTGCTCGGTGGTCCCGGGAACGTGGCCGGGATCAACTTCGAGGACTCACCGGGCCCGTTGTTCAACGACCCACCGGATGAGAATTGCGCCATGTTGAAGCAGGGCTCGTTCATCGCCAACTTCTTCGCCCAGGCACCTGGCTACGAAGACGGCGAGGAGTCCGAGATCGGGGTCTTCGCCTTCCCGACCATCGACGGCAACACCGGGGCGATGGGTGGTGGCGACACCATCATCGTCTTCGATGGTGCACCGGCGAATGTGGCGGCGGTCAAGGACTGGATCACCCCCGAATGGGAGTGCACCCTCGCTTCCGCCTCGGGCGGCGATGTGGCCGAGCACGGTGGTCACGGTGTGGCAGGGGTGGAGCGCCTCCCCGGCCACAAGGATGTCGACCCGAATTGCTATGAGAGCGATGCGGCCAAGACCTTCGCCGAATCCATCACCACGGCCCTGGCAGAGAACACATTCGTGTTCGACGCCTCCGACCTGATGCCCCCGGAAGTCGGTCAGGAGACCTTCTGGACCGGCATCATCGACTGGACTCAGGGCACCCCGTCCCAGGACGTGGCCGATGCCGTCGAGTCGAGCTGGCCCAGCTAGGACGCTGGTCGCATGTGGAGAGGGGTGGCGCCTGGCGCCACCCCTCTCTCGCGTCCTGATCGGCCGTCACCGTCGATCGCGATCCGGTAGGGTCGAGCCCGGCAGACGCGGAGAGCGAGGAGGTCCGAATGTCAACACCTCCGGTTACGACGGAGCAACTGGAAGAGGCTCACCACCGACCCTTGGCCGAGCCCGGATCCTCGACCAACTCACCGCAGGTCTGGTTCCTCCGCCTGCTCAGCGCCCTGATCATTCCAGCAGTCCTGGTCCTGTTCTTCTTCACCTTCGACTTCCTCAGGCAAGAGGACATCAACAAGATCGTCCAGGTTGTCGTTGCAGTCCTGGTAGGGGTGGGTGGGATCTGGCTCCTCTACTGGGGCATGGACCGGGCGATCACGGCGATGCCGGAGAGGGCGGGCGCAGCGGTGCGCCCCTTCGCCTTCGCCGGGCCCGCCATGGTGCTTCTCGCCTTCTATCTCGTCTACCCGGCGGTGAACACTTTCATTCTCAGCTTTCAGAACTCGGCCGGCACCGAATTCATCGGCCTCGGCAATTATCAGCGGATCTTCACTGAGAGCGTCTACCTGGTCTCGATGCGCAACAGCGTGGCTTGGGTCCTGTTCGTTCCGGCGGTCGCGGTCGCCGTCGGGCTCGGGTTTGCCACTCTTGCCGACAAGCTCAAGCCCAAGTCGGAGGCGGCCGCCAAGTCATTGATCTTCCTCCCGATGGCCATCTCCTTCGTCGGCGCCTCGGTGGTATGGACCTTCATCTACGATTTCCGAACCGCCGGCTTCGGTGACCAGATCGGGATTCTCAATGCAGTCCTGGTGGCTCTCGGCGGAGATCCGGTCAACTGGATGCAGGTGCCGCTCTGGAACAACCTCTTCTTGATGGTGATCCTCGTGTGGCTCCAGACCGGGTTCGCGATGGTCATCCTCTCGTCGGCGATCAAGAGCGTCCCCGACGACCAACTCGAGGCGTCCCGGATCGACGGCGCCAACGAGTGGCAGGTGTTCCGCAGGATCGTGGTTCCCTCCATCGCCTCCACGATCGTCGTGGTATGGACCACCATCCTCATCACCACTTGGAAGGTGTTCGACATCGTGTTCGTGATGACCGGTGGTGGGTTCGACACCTCCGTCGTCGCGGAGCGGATGGTCACCGAGTTCTTCACCTTCGGCAACGACGGGATGGGGGCGGCCCTCGCCGTGCTCCTGTTTGTGGCCGTCGTTCCGATCCTGGTGATAAACGTCCGACGATTCCGTGAGCAGGAGGCAACCCGATGACCGCCGTCACCGAGACACGCCCGTCGGCGAGGGCGGAGACACCGAAGAGCTCCCCTGAAGGCTCTGCGGTTTCGAGATTCCCGGTTTATCTCGCTGTGGGCCTGGTGGCGTTGATATGGACTGTCCCGTCACTCGGTCTCCTTATCAACTCGTTCCGCGAGCCGAGCTCCATCCGAGGATCGGGTTGGTGGACAGTGTTCGGCAGTCTCTTCGAGTCCGGGGCGTGGACGATCCAGAACTACACCTCCGTTCTGGAAGGGGGTTTTGGCAACGCATTCGCCAATACTCTCGCCGTCACCATTCCTGCGGTGGCCATTCCCTTGACCGTTGCCGCTTTCGCGGCCTATGCATTCGCCTGGATGGAATTCCCCGGACGCAACCTCATCTTCGTGACGGTGGTGGGTCTGATGGTGGTCCCGCTCCAAATGGCATTGATCCCGATACTGCGCATCTACACCGACTTCGACCTCAACGGCACGTTTCCCGCGGTGTGGTTGGCCCACGCCGGGTTCGGATTGCCTCTGGCGGTGTACCTGTTGCGCAACTACATGGGATCACTGCCGTCGTCACTGATCGAATCGGCCAAGATCGACGGGGCGGATCATTTCAAGATCTTCACCCGTCTCATCGTCCCGCTCTCGGTGCCGGTGCTCGCCTCCTTCGCCATATTCCAGTTCCTCTGGGTCTGGAACGACTTCCTGGTCGCACTCGTCTTCCTCGGCGTGGACCCCTCGAACCGAGTGTTGACCGTCGAGCTCGCCGACCTGGCGGGACGCGGTGAAGGAGCCCTCAACCTGCTCCCGGCGGCCGCATTCGTCACCATGATCCTGCCCCTGGTGGTGTTCTTCTCGCTCCAGCGGTTCTTCGTTCGTGGGCTCACCGCCGGTTCTGTCAAGGGATAGGACTCCCCACCTGGCGAGCACCGACAGTTGGGAGGCCATCCGGGGTCGAAATTGGCTTGCTCTCGCCCTGGGAACCATGGTCGGGATGTTCAGCTACTTCCCCTACGCCGCGGCGTTCATCGACGATGCCGGCAGCGAAGGGGTGACCGTGGACCCCGGTCTGGTCGGGATCGCACTGGTGGTGGCACCGTTCGTCTTCATCGTGGTCGGCCTCGTCTCGAGGAACACCCTGGCCCCGAAACGGGTGTTGCTGTCGATGGGCCTCCTCCTCGCCCTCGGCCTCGCCGTCGGGCTGATCACGCCGGCCCTGGGGGCCAGCGCCGGGTTCGGGGTCGGAATCGCCCTCTGCCTCCGCCTTCCCGACATCCCGGACCAGATGCGGAGACGGATCGTCGCGGTGGGACTGGCTGTGGTCTACACGATGGCCCTGTTCTTCGTCGCGCCTCCGGCGGCCGTGCTCACCGGTGCCATCGTCCCCACGCTCGTGGTCGGCTTTGCGGACGAGTACGGGGCCTGGCGCTGGGCCCGGGCCCGCGACCGGAAGTCTTAGACCGGCGTCATCTCTATGTCGAAGCCGGGCATCCCCGAATCGATCCAATCCTCGAGGGCCTCTTCGTTGGCGACGTCCTGGCTTCTCGCCCGGGCCAGCCGGAAGCGGTGGTTGAGGAAGTCGCAATAGCCCTGGACCGGGTCGCCGTCCCTCAACTCCGAGATCCGCTTCACGATCGGCTCGTATGAGGTGGTGAGCCACTTGAAGGTCCCCACGCTCTTGCCCGAGGATGTGGTCGAGCCGTGCTTGGCCAGGAAGTAGTTGAGATCGGTGAGGATGACCCGGGCTTGATTCTCGGAAGCGTCGACACCGCTCAGTTGGCGAAGGCGCTCGGAGTGAAACGTCCTCCCCGCGACATTCACATTGAGCCGCACCAGGTTGCCGGTGTCGGTGGGATCGAGGTAGACGTCGTCCACCGAGAATCCGAGGTCGTTGAGACGTGCCACCCGCTCCCGGATCTGGTAGCTCTCGTCCCGGGCGATGACCAACTCCTGGTTCAGCTCGGACCACAGCGAGTCGTACCTGGCCTGGACGTCGTCACCGAGGCCGAGGTCGGCGTTGTCGATGTCCTCCCCGGTCATGGCAGCGATGTCGGCCATCTCGCCGGCGATGTTCATCTTCATGATCTCCAGGTCTTCGACCCGCTGGCCATCCGAGAGCCGATCCCGAAGCCGGGAGGTCTCGCCGTCGATCATCACCGCCTCGATGGTCTCGGCGTCGTAGCGGTAGAGGACGTTGGACAGGGAGCAGTCCCCCCAGAAGCAACCGGCGAGGTGGAGCTCGACCAGCAAACCGGCCACGGCGTCGAGTAGCTGGGCTCTCCTCGCCCCGAGCCCCGGGCCGGACACCAGATGCCGGTAGGGGAAGGAGTGATCGACATAGCGTGTGATCACCGCCGCCGACTGCTCGTCGTGGGGGTCGACCCAGAGTCGCTCCACGAGCCCCACCGGCTCGGCCGCCCGCGACGTCCGCTCCTCGAGGGCCCGGAAGAGGTGGTACTCGCCATGGGCGAAGCGCCGTGGCAGCTCCTTGATGACGAACACCCCCTCCTCGTAGGCGGTGAACACCACCGGGTGACGATGGATCCCCGTCGGCATGTCCACCAGCCGCTCGTGCTCCCATTCCGAGATCGGACGCTCCCAGGGCAGATCGAGAAAGTCCGGGTTTCCGGGTCGGATCTGGAGGTGCGGCGTGGCCATCGGCCCATTCTCGCGCCACAACGTTCGAAATCAGGGTTGACATGTTCCCTCCCTACTTTGTATGTTTAATAAACATTCAGAGTGGGAGACGTGGTGACCGAGACAAGGTCGAGTCGGGGATCGGGGCTCACTCCCCTTTCCACCAGGGTCAAGGCGACCCGAGGCCAAACCCGTCTCAACAACCTCCGGCTCGCCCTGCAACTGGTCTACCGCGACTTCCCCACCTCGAGGGCCGACGTCGCCCGGGCCTCCCGTCTCACCCCGGCCACCGCCTCGGACCTGGTCGACGAGCTTCTCGAGCTGGGACTGGTGCGAGAGGTCGGCACCGCTCCCTCCACCGGAGGCAAGCCACCGACCCTCATCGCACCCAATCCGACAGGGAGGTCGATCATCGCCCTCGACACGTCCTCCAGCGACTTTCAGGGGGCCCTCGTCGACCTCTCCGGCGAGATCATCGCCGGGGAGTCGCTCCCCGGGGCCACCGGCGCCGATGGATTGCAGGCGGCGGCCGACCTGGTCGACACCCTCGCCTCCAGGAGCACCTCTCCCCTGCTCGGCGTGGGGATCGGCACCCCGGGTGTCGTCGACCACGAGCACGGGCTGGTCACCTCCTCCAACCTGGGATGGGAGCAAGCCCCGCTCGCCACCGCCCTCGCCGAGATCACCGAGGCTCCGACCCACATCATCAACGATGCCCATGCCGCGGCCCTGCACGAGTACAGCGTCCACACCCCCCGGGTGTCGAGCCTGGCCCTGGTGAGGGTGGGGCACGGTGTCGGAACCGGTTACGTCCTCGACGGGCACCTGTATCGGGGCGACAACGCCGCCATCGGTGAGATCGGCCATGTCCGCTTCGACGACGGTGGGAAGCAATGCACCTGCGGCAACACCGGGTGCCTGGAGACCGTGGCTTCGATGACCGCGCTGCTCGCGGCGGTCGGGGGCGACCAGAACCTGACCCATGACCGGATATCGGCGATCGCACGAGATCGCACGGCGAGCGCGGAGGTGGAGCGCGTGGCGCTGGCCCTGGGCCGCGGCTTGGCCCCGATGGTGGCATTGCTCGCGGTGCGCGAGATCGTCCTCTGGGGCGAAGTGACCTCTCTCACCGACGTCTACCGCCAGAGCGTGGAGCGCGAGATCCAGAGCCGGGTGCTCCCGGTCAACACCGACCTGATCCGGGTCCGCTTCGCCTCGGCGGGCGAGGACGCCGTGATTCGGGGGGCTGCAGGCCTGGTCCTCTCCTCCGAGCTCGGAGTGGTCTGGTGAGTGGCATGGTCGCCGGGATCGACATCGGTGGCAGCGGCACCAAGGCATGTGTGGTGGCCGACTCGAGGATTCTGGCCACCGCATCGGTTCGCACCGTGTCCGCTGCCGCCGAGAGCCTGGGCGATGTCGCCGTCTCGGTGCTCGGCAGCGCCCTGGCCGAGGTGGGGATCGGGCTGGCCGACATCGATTCGATCGGGCTCGGCGTCCCAGGACAAGTCAGCGATGGCGTCGTCCGCAATGCAGCCAATCTCGGCATCGGCGAAGCAGGCTTCGACCTGGGTGGCTACGTCTCCTCGGCCACCCAGGTCCCCGCCTTCGTCGAGAACGACATGAGAGTCGCCGCACTCGGCGCATACACCCAAAGCGTCGACATCGACCCCTCGATCGAGAACCTCATCTACGTCGGTCTCGGCACCGGCGTCTCCGCCGGGGTCATCCTCAGAGGACAGGTGTTCCGAGGCAGCCGGGGCCTGGCCGGGGAGTTCGGCCACGTCCCGATGGGCACCGGCCTCGCCTGTGCCTGCGGCTCCGTCGGCTGCCTGGAGACGGTGATCGGGGCCGCCGGGCTGCGCCAGGCCTGGGGAGGGGAGACTGGGAGCGCGCTCTTCGGGTCGGCGGCCAACGGCGACGTCAGAGCCCGAGACCTGGTCGACACCACAATCGACTACCTGGCGCAGGCGATGTGGTGGCTGGCGGCGACCTACGACCCCGACATCTTCTTCATCGGGGGCGGGATGGCGGCCGCCACGCCCTCGATCACCGCCCTGCTCGCCGACCGCTGGCTGGAGATGGCCGCTTCATCGGCCTTGGCACGAAGAGTCCTCGATCCAGATCGGATCCGGTTGTACGACCTGGAGGAGCCGGTTGGCGCCTACGGCGCCGCCCTCCTTGCAGCGGCACACCGGGATCGATCGGGGCAACGACAAGAGACCGCGAACTGGGAGGAGGAACCAATCCCATGAGTAAACGATGGCTGATAGCAATGGTGACGGCATTTGCCCTCATCGTCACGGCCTGCGGCGGTGACACGGCCACCACGACCACCGGCGGAGGTGCCACCACGACGGAGGCACCGGGCACAACGGCGGCGGGTGCGACGACCACGACCGGCGAGCAAGCCGAATCGACGGGCTACGAGCACCTCGACCAGGCACTGGCCGGGGATTTCGAAGGCACCACCGTGGAGGTCTGGGCGCAATGGCTGCCTGAGTCCTCCGAGGCCTCCAACTTCACATACACACTGGAGCCGTTCCAGGAGGCGACCGGGATCACGGTCAACTTCCAGCCGACGCCGGACTACGAGACGGCGCTGCAAGTGGCGGTCGACGGCGGCAACGCCCCCGACCTCGGCCAGGTCGCCCAGCCCGGCAAGATGCATCAGTATGCGGATGCCGGCTCGCTGGTGGGCCTCAGCGATTGGATGAACACCGACAAGCTGGCCGACGAGATCGTGCCTGCGTTCTACGAGCTCGGCACCTACAACGACACCCTCTACGGGGTCTACTACAAGGCCGACGTCAAGTCGATCGTGTGGTACCCGGTGCAGGCGTTCGCCGATGCCGGCTACACGGTGCCGACCACGTGGGACGAGCTGATCGCCCTCAGCGACCAGATCATCGCCGACGGGAACGGCAGCCCGTGGTGCATCTCGATCGAGAGCCAGGAGGCCGACGGCTGGGTGGCGACCGACTGGATGGAGGACATCCTGCTGCGCACCGCGCCGCCGGAGACCTACGACCAGTGGATCACCCATGAGATCCCCTTCAACGACCCCGAGGTCCTCGAAGCGGCGGATTACATGTCCCAGATCTGGTTCACCGACGGCTACGCCTACGGCGGCAACACCTATATCAACGCCACCTGGATCGGTGAGACCCAGGACCCGATGTTCGCCGAAGGCGGACCGCAATGCTGGATGCAGAAGCAGGCGGCGTGGATCGGTGGATTCTGGGGTGCGAATCGCGACGCCCTGGCAGATGATCCCAACCTCCCGGCGGACCAGTGGCCGATCAAGCCCGAGACCGACGTCGACTTCTTCTACTTCCCCCAGATCGAAGAGGAGTTCGGCACACCGGTCCTGGGTGCGGCGGACATGTTCGTGATGTTCACCGACCGGCCCGAGGTGCGGGCACTCCTCGAATGGCTGGCAACACCGGAAGCCGCTGCCGGGTGGATCGAGCGTGGGGGTTTCCTCTCGCCACTCACCACGGTCCCTGAAGACTGGTACGTGTACCCCAACAACCAGCTCTCGGTCATGGTTGCCGACGCCACGACCCTCGGCTTCGACGCATCAGACCTGATGCCCGCCGAAGTGGGTGTCGGCTCCTTCTGGAGCGGGATGGTCGACTGGGTGGCCGCCAACGGTGAAGGCACCGAGGAGATCTTCCAATCGATAGAAGAGAGCTGGCCAGCCGGCTGATTCGACTGTGATTAGTTGGTCTGTCGCGTAAATAGGGTGCGCGTGTCTCCGAG
>JBOGEU010000065.1:0-10576 GCA_050741995.1 Acidimicrobiia bacterium
TCTCCGCCCCAGGCTCGACACGGACCAAACCGCGGTACCCGGCTCGTCCCCCGCCCTTAGAGATCGACTTGGAGACGATGGTCGAGGTGGTGTCGGGGGCGACGTGGATGATCTTGGCTCCGGCGTCCTGATGCTGACCCTCGCCGGCAAAGGCGATGGAGAGCACCTCGCCATGGGCGCCCGGCTCCATCAGCCACACCGCCGGGTACTTCATGGTGAGCCGGGATCCGAGGTTCCCGTCGACCCACTCCATGGTGGCATTTCGATAGGCGGCTGCCCGCTTGGTGACCAGGTTGAACACGTTGTTCGACCAGTTCTGGATCGTGGTGTAGCGGCAGCGAGCACCCTCCTTGACCACGATCTCGACGACTGCCGAGTGGAGGGAGTCGGTGGTGTAGACCGGCGCCGAACAGCCCTCGACGTAGTGAACGTATGCGCCCTCGTCCACGATGATCAGGGTCCGCTCGAACTGGCCCATGTTCTCGGAGTTGATCCGGAAATAGGCCTGGAGTGGCTGATCGACGTGGACCCCGGGCGGGACGTAGATGAACGAGCCGCCCGACCAAACCGCCGAGTTGAGGGCGGCGAACTTGTTGTCGTTGGGCGGGATGATCGTCCCGAAGTACTCCTTGACGATCTCCGGATAGTCGCGCAGGGCGCTGTCCATGTCGGTGAACAGGACCCCCAGCTTCGCCAGATCCTCACGGTTGCGGTGGTACACCACTTCCGACTCGTACTGAGCGGTGACCCCGGCCAGGTACTTGCGCTCGGCCTCGGGGATGCCCAGCTTCTGGTAGGTGGCCTTGATCGACTCGGGGACCATTTCCCAGTCCTTCTGCTGCTCACCCGCCGGCTTGACGTAGTAGTAGATGTCGTCGAAATCGATGGTGTTGAGCGCGCCGCCGCCACCCCACTGCGGCATCGGCTTGCGCAGGAAGCGCTGATAGGCCTTGAGCCTGAACTGGAGCATCCACTCCGGCTCCTTCTTCATAGCCGACATCTCGCGAATCACGTCTTCGTCGAGACCCTTACGGGGTGTGAATGCGTACTCGATCTCGTCACGCCAGCCGAGCTGGTAGGCACCGAGATCTAGGTCGACCGTGGCCACTGGTAGATCACCTCAATAATCGATATCGCGTTGGCCTCTTATTTCAACGGGATCGGGGACCTGAGAATTTCCACTATCCCGATAGTGCGATTGTACCGGATATGACGGTCTGGCAAAAAGGGTCAATTCTCGAGACGCGCCACGAGACGCACGATGGGCCAGGCGACGAAGTCGAACATCTCGTCCAACTCGGCGAGCATCCGGCGAACGGTGCCTGGTCGCTCGTACGGGCTCTCGTCCGGATCGGACAGGTGCCGGCGCTTCAGCTCCATCACCCGACGGCCGAGATCGGTGATGTCGTCGTCGCTCATCCCATCGAGGTCCAGGGGCATGGTGAACGGCTCGGGGTGATCCGCGGTATCGATGTCGAAACCATGTCTCTGGAGAGTGGTGACGAACATCGGTATCTTCAGACCGAATCCCGTCTCCCCCATGGGGCCCTCCCGCGGCGGAAGGCCGAGGTACCGGACCACTCTCGCCAGCAATGCGTGCTCACCCGTGGCCTCATCGAGCAGTCGGTCGGCATCCGGATACGGGCCCCGTGCCGGGACGGGCTCGAATGCCCGGAACTGGTGGAATGCGACCACCAATCGCCCCCGTGGACGAAGTACCCGGGCGAATTGCTCCACCATGGTGTCGGGGTCGGCATGGTCCCGCTCCCAGGTCGGGAATTGGAACACCATCCGGGCCGCGGCCAGGTCGAAAGAGGAGCGTGGGAGCCGATCGGCCAACTCGGCAGCCGTCACGCCGCCCACCCATTCGACATGTTCCGTGTCGGCCGACACCTCGGGCTCGGGCCGGGTCGAGGTCACATTGTGAGCGCCGCTATCCACCAGGTACCGCGAAAGGTCGCCTAGACCAGCCGAGAAGTCGAGGGCATCGGCTCCCGCCGCCCACGCCGGCGAGATGAAGTCCTCCCACAGGTAATACACCAGAGGACGCATCAGATGCCAGGCGCGGGTCTGCTCCCAGGTCATTGCCTCACATAACGTATACGACGCAACCAACGGTAGGTTTTTCGCGATGCCGGTAATCGTGGTGGGAGCCGACACCCGAGACGGGCGCGCCATCGTCCAGGGATTGATCGAGCCCGGTCGCGAGGTGCGAGCGTTCGTCACCGATATCGACGTGGGCACCGAGATGAGACGGGCCGGGGTCAAGGTGGCATTCGGCGACGTCTCCGACGACAGCCACGTCCAGGGAGCCTCGATGAATTGCTTCACCGCGGTGCTGGTCACCGAGGCCGCCGGCGACGATCGAGAGCGGTCCTTCGCCACCAGCGAGGACAAGGTACTTCAGGGTTGGGCCGAGGCGGTGTCAGCCTCGGGGGTGAACAGAGTGATCTGGGTCTGTGAAGGCGACGTCCCCACCACCACGGCAAGGGAATGGGCCAAAGTATCGCCTGGTCGACCCACCCTGGTGGACGAGGTCGTGGCCCTGGACAACGCCCGAACCATTTCCTGACGCTCCGGCACTCAGAGCATCGTCTCGATCCCGATGGGCCTGCTCCTGCGCCACACGTCGTGCTCCAGCCGATCGACATCCCTTTGGAAGGCATCCTTGAGGTAGGAGTAGGGATCGATCTCACTGCCCTGGTACCCAATCTCGAAATGGGTGTGCGAACCGGTCCATTCGGCGTTGCCGGAGTCCCCGACCCAAGCAATGTGCTGCCCTGCACCGACCCGGGTCCCCTCGACCAGACCGGGGACGACGGTGAGATTCCAGTCGGCACTCCCGTTGTCCGTGCCCGGGTCGTCGTTGTTGAGATGGATGTATCGGGTGCTCCAGCCGTCACCGTGGTCGATCTCGATGTACCGACCGGCCAGGTCCGAGGTGCCGATGACGGTGATCACGCCCTCGGCGGCGGCATACACCTTGGTCATCTTCGGGGCCATGAGGTCGTTGCCGGTGTGATGTCGGCCACCGGAGCGCCCGGCGCCAAAGCTGGAGGTGAACATGGTCGGACCGGTCTCCTGGGGGAATCGAAACTCGAAGGGCGGCTCCGGCGCGGCATGAGCCGGGAGAGCCGGGACCTGCGTGGCAAGTCCGATCAGAATCGTCAGGACGATGCCGAGAAAGCGTGAAGCCTTCCGTTGGAGCGTCATTGAGCAGCCTCCATTGGTTGGGGTTACAAAAAGGGACCTTCCTGGAGTCCCGGGCGGCGGTCACGCTAAGCCGTGGGCAGAAAGTATGCCAACCCGCGCTGACCGCGACTTTTGCGCGCACTGAGCGCGCGGGGTCGAGTCAGAGACCGGGAGGCGGTTGGTCGGGTCGGGCCCGGACCGAGAACCGAAGCCGCGATACCGGCTCGTCGTCCACCGAGATCACGAACGAATAAGAGCCCTCGCGGCTGAACAGCAGGTTGTTGAAGGTGAAGGATCGGATCAGGCCGAAGTCGGTGGCCGAAGGTGGCTGAGGGTGAGCAGGGAGCTTGATCTGATGAGACAGCGGGTGAGGAAGCAACGGGGCGCCGTCCGCATCCTGGAGCTCGACCGACAGATTCAGCATCTCCTCGCCCCAGGACGAAGGCACCCGCAACCGGAGACCGATGGCCAGACTCGGATGACGGGCCGGGAAGGTCCTGACCCAGAGTGTGTCCCAGCCACCGCCGAGGATGAAGAGTTTACCCCGCACCGCCTGGACGGCATCGGCGAGCAGTGCCACGTCCACCGTCGGGCCGATCGAATCGGGGGCGAGATCCATTCACGCCTGAGCCTAATTGGTGCTCTCGGAGGTGGAATACGGACCCTTGCCACCGATCACGGGTGGTGTCGACCGGCCGGGCGGCACACTCCCCTATCGTTCAGGCTCAGGAGGTTCCATGTCTGCCAATAAGCCGCCTGTCCCCGCCACCGGGAAGCTTGGTGTTCTGACCCCGGGGATGGGCGCCGTCTCCACGACGTTCATCTCCGGCGTTCTTGCCGCCCGCAAGGGATATGCCCACCCCTTCGGGTCCCTGACCCAGATGTCACACATCCGTCTCGGCAAGCGCACCGATGAGCGAAACCCGTTGATCAAGGACTTCGTCCCTCTTGCCGGTCTCGACGACCTCGAGTTCGGCGGGTGGGACCCGTACTCCGACGACGCCTACACCTCGGCGATGAAGGCCGGGGTGCTCGAGCCCAGGCACCTCGAGGGGATCGGGGAGGAGCTGAGGTCGGTGAAGCCCTACCCGGCGGTCTTCTCCCACCGATGGGTGAGGAACCTCGACGGAGTCGACCAGGTCAAGGACGGGACGACCCACATGGACCTCGCGGAAAGCCTCATGGAAGACATCGACCGCTTCCGCGCCGACAAACAGGTCGATCGTCTGGTGATGGTCTGGTGTGGTTCCACCGAAGCCTTCGAAGAGCCAACCGAGGTCCACGCCGACCTCCAGAGCTTCGAGCAGGGCTTGAAGGACAACGATCCGGCGATCACACCCTCCCAGCTCTACGCGTATGCCGCGTTGAAGATGAAGGTGCCGTTCGCCAACGGGGCACCCAATCTCACCGTCGACATCCCGGCCATGCTCGAGCTGGCCGCTCAGGAGGGGGTGCCCATCGTGGGCAAGGACTTCAAGACCGGCCAGACCCTGATGAAGACCATGGTGGCCCCCGGCCTCAAGGCGCGGATGCTCGGCATCAAGGGCTGGTTCTCCACGAACATTCTGGGAAACCGTGACGGGGAGGTGCTCGACGACCCGGACAGCTTTCGGTCGAAGGAGGTCTCCAAGCTCGGAGTGCTGGAGCAGATCCTCCAGCCCGAGGTCTATCCGGAGCTCTACGGCGATCTGTATCACAAGGTCCGGATCAACTACTACCCACCTCGTGGCGACGACAAGGAAGGCTGGGACAACATCGACATCTTCGGTTGGCTCGGCTACCCGATGCAGATCAAGATCGACTTCCTGTGCAAGGACTCGATCCTGGCGGCTCCAATAGTCCTCGACCTCGCCCTTTTCATGGACCTGGCCGCTCGTGCCGGGCGGATCGGTGTCCAGGAGTGGCTCTCGTTCTATTTCAAGAGCCCACAGGCCGCTCCCGGCCTCTACGCAGAGAACGACCTGTTCATCCAACTGACCAAGCTGAAGAACAACCTCAGACACATGATGGGCGAGGAGCCGATCACTCACCTCGGCACCGAGTACTACGAACAAGAGTGACCGGCGAGGGGATCATCGTCGGCCAATGGCTGATCCCCGAGTCGGAGATCGAGGAGCGATTCGACACCCCGGGCGGCCCGGGTGGTCAGCACGCCAATCGGAACGAGACCGCGGTGACGCTGAGCTTCGACGTGGAGGCCTCGTCGCTGCCCGCAGACACTCGTCTCAAGCTCGCCGAGCGACTGGCCCCGGTTGTCGAGGTCATCGCCGCCGACACCAGGTCCCAGTGGCGAAATCGTGAGCTGGCGAGGGAACGACTCGCCGCCAAGCTGGAGCAGGCCCTGGTCGACCCCAAACCCCGCAAGAAGACCAAACCGTCACGGGCGGCGCGAGAGAGACGCCTCACCCAGAAGAAGGCGCGCAGCGCCCTGAAACGGGGTCGCCGCCCCCCGGAACACGACTGACTGTGCCAACCTCAGCTTCTGCGTTTCACATATGAAACAAACCGTCTCAAGTTCGGCGCCAGGACAGGTCTCGGTGGGCATCGGAAGAGGATATCGGGAGCCATAATCTCACCCGATGAACGTCACCATCCTCGGCGGGACGGGGCTACTGGGAAAACATCTCACCCCTCGGCTCGTCGCTCGTGGGCATCAGGTGACCATCACCGGCCGTTCCGTCTCGTCCGAACCAAAGACAGGAATTCGCGGGGTCAGATCCGATCTCGGGACTGGTCAGGGATTGGCCGAAGCCATCGAGCGGGCCGAGAACGTCGTCCACCTCGCCTCCGACCCGGCTCGCTCCAACGAGGTAGACGTGTCGGGCACCGAGCGGCTGCTGGGGCTGCTCGGCGATCGTCACCTGACTTACGTGTCGATCGTCGGCGTCGACCGTCATCCGATGCCCTACTACCGCAGCAAGCTGGCCACAGAGAGGCTGATCGAGGACAATGACGGGCTGTACACCATCTTCCGGGCCACTCAGTTCCACGACTTCGTCGCGTACCTGATGGGGCAGATGACACGGGGCCGGGTCGGATTGCTCCGGAGAGGTTGGGTTTATCAGCCGATCGACGTCGGGGAAGTCGCCGAGGAGCTGGCGAATCTGGTCGAGACCCACCCTCAGGGAATGGCCCCCGATTTCGCCGGGCCCGAGATCCTCGGTATTGAGTACCTGGCTCGCACCTATCTGACAGCCACCGGCCAACGAAAGCCACTCGTCGCGGTGCCACGATTCGGGCCAGTGGCGAGAGCGTTCCGGGCCGGCGCCCACACCAATCCCGACCGAGCCGTGGGCAAAGTGACCTGGGCCGAGTATCTGGAGCGCCGGTTCGCGGATCGCTGAGCGACGCAAGATGCCCACCCGGCTGGTTCGGGGGCTCTTGAACTGATTGGCATGAGCACGGACACGAGACGACGATCATGGGCCAACCAAGAAGGATCCCCGGACATGTCTATCGCAATCGACCACTCAAGCGCAAAGCAGATAATGGGATACGACAGAAACGGGCTGCCATGGCCCGCATGACCCCCGAGACTTGGGACTTCATCAACAAGTACTCCCGCGAAGTGTTCGGCGCCCAGGACGATCATCTGGCCGGCCTGATGGACGAGGCGGTGGGCGCCGGGCTCCCGGCGATCTCGGTCGGGCCCGACGTGGGCAGGTTGCTCATGATCTTCGCCTCCATGACGTCAGGCCGGCTTGCGGTGGAGGTCGGCACCCTCGGCGGATACTCCGGGATCTGGATCACCCGCGGGCTGCGGCCTGACGGGCATCTCATCACCATCGAGTACGAGCCCAAGCACGCCGACTTCGCGCAGGTCCAATTCGAGCGGGCCGGGATCGCGGGCCGGGTCGACCTGAGACGTGGCGCCGGGATCGAAGTCCTGTCGGATCTTGCCAACGAGCTGGAGCCGGGCAGTGTCGACCTCCTCTTCCTGGATGCGATCAAGTCCGAGTACAGCGATTACTTCCGCGTCGCCCGGCCGCTGATACCGGTCGGAGGCTTCGTGATCGCCGACAACGTCTACGGGACCGGGTCCGGCTGGATCGACCAGGGCCATGGGACCGACGAGTTCAACCGGTTGGTCGCCGCCGACCCCGACTTCGAGGCGGCGGCCTTCCCCTTCCGTGAAGGAGTCCTCGTCGGGCGCCGGATCAGCTGAAGCGGCGGGCGGCGCCCGCCCGGTCCGGTTTGCCCATCGGGGTCATCGGCAGCGCGTCGACCCGCAGCCACCGCTTCGGGGTCATGAATCCCGCCAGCCGGTCCCTCAGGTAGGACTCGATCCGGATCGGGCTCGCCTCTCCGACAAAGAGACACACCACTTCGGTGCCCCACTCCTCGCTGGGCACACCCAGCACCAGTGCGGCATCCACACCCGGAACCCGGAGCAGGACCTCTTCGACGACCCCGGGATCGATGTTCTCGCCGCCGCTCACGATCAAGGTGTCGGCCCGGCCGGTCACCCGTAGCGCCCCGTCGTCGTCGAGACGACCAAGGTCGCCGCTGACGAACCACTCGTCCGGTCTCCGATCAGGCCCACCGACATACCCCGGCGAGACCATCGGGCCTCGGACCGCGATCCGGCCGTCGAGATCGATCCTCAGCTCGACCCCGGGAAGGGGATGGGCCTTGTTCTCCAGCGGCGAGCCGGGTTCGAGCGTTGCCACCTGGCCACAGGTCTCGGTCATCCCATAGGTGGGGAGCAACGGCAATCCTGCTTCCGCCCCCCGCTCCAAGATGTCGTCGGGGATGGGGCCACCGCCGACCAGCATCGCCTTGAGGCCCTCATAAGGCCCGGGGTCGTACTCGAGGACTCGGGCCAGCATGGTGGGAACCACCGACGCCATGGTGACCCCACGACGCAGCTCGTTGGCATACGAGATGGGGTCGAAGCCAGGAAGCATCCGCACCGTGCCCCCGGACCAGGCCGACCTGATGATGATGGAGAGGCCGGCGACATGGTGGAGAGGCATTGCGAGGAGCCATGTGTCGTCCTCGCCATGGCCCAGATGCTCGACAGACGCCTTGGCAGCCGCCTCCCAATTCTCCTTGGTGAGCCGCGCCCCTTTGGGGCCCCCCGAACTGCCTGACGTGAACACGACGGATGCCGCGCCCCCGGCATCGATCAGACCGAGGTCGGAGGTTTCTTCGGCGACGACGACGGCCGAGCCCTTGGCCATGACGGCGAGAAGATCGACCACGGAGGAGTAGTAGGGCCAAGGACGCACCACCTCGGTCCCGGCCACATAACGCGCTTCGACCTCTGCGGCTGTTTCCCCAAAGGTCCAACTCCGCTCCGGCGTCTCGATGAACACCCTGTCGGGGTCGTGCCTCCTCACCCAGTCGAGCACGAAACCTCCTTCTGTGGACCAGAACCTACCCAGTTGGCGGAGAAATCCTCACAGAACGATCCCGCCTCTTATCCTCGTGCCGTGGTCTCTGAGATCTTCGACGAGTCGGCCTGGGAAGAAGTTCCCGGGTTCGAGCTCACCGACATCACCTATCACAAGTCGATCCGCCACGGTGTGGTCCGGATCGCCTTCGACCGACCCGAGGTACGAAACGCGTTCCGCCCTCACACCGTCGACGAGTTGTTCGCCGCCTTGGACCATGCCCGACAGACCACCGACGTCGGCTGTGTCCTCCTCACCGGCAACGGCCCCTCGCCGAAGGACGGCGGTTGGGCTTTCTGCTCCGGTGGCGACCAACGGATCCGCGGACGTGACGGCTACAAGTACGCCGAGGGCGAGGATCCCGAAACCGTGGACACGGCGCGGGTCGGTCGTCTCCACATCCTCGAGGTGCAGCGACTCATCCGATTCATGCCCAAGGTCGTCATCGCCGTGGTCCCCGGGTGGGCGGTGGGCGGCGGTCACTCGCTCCACGTGGTCTGCGACCTCACCCTCGCCTCGGAAGAGCACGCCATCTTCAAGCAGACCGACGCCGACGTCGCCTCCTATGACGCCGGTTACGGCTCGGCCTATCTCGCCCGTCAAATCGGGCAGAAGCGGGCCCGGGAGATCTTCTTCCTCGCTCACGAGTACTCGGCGCAGGAGGCGCACGAGATGGGGATGGTCAACGCCGTGATCCCCCACTCCGACCTGGAGAAGGTGGCCCTGGAGTGGGGGGTCGAGATCACCCGGAAGAGCCCCACGGCACAACGCATGCTCAAGTTCGCATTCAACCTGATCGACGACGGTCTGGTGGGACAACAGATCTTCGCCGGGGAAGCCACACGGCTCGGCTACATGACCGACGAAGCCCAGGAAGGTCGGGATGCATTCCTCGAGAAGCGCGACCCCGACTTCGGCCAATATCCCTGGCACTTCTGAGCTGGTGACCACCCTCCACGCCTGGAAGATCGCGGCCCGGGTCCACACCCTCCCCGCGGCGATCGTCCCCGTCATGGTCGGCTCGGCGCTGGCCGAGGCCGACGGTGCATTCCGCTGGGATGGGTTCGTGCTGGCGCTGATCGCGGCCCTCGCCATCCAGGTCGCCGCCAACTTCGCCAACGACGTCTCCGACGCCAGGCGGGGCGCCGACACGGTCGACCGCCTCGGGCCCCCGAGGATGGTGGCGCTGGGCCGGCTCACCCCGAGGCAGATGTGGACGGGGGTGGCACTGGCTCTGGCGGTGGCGGCAGCAGCCGGGATCGCCTTGACCGTCATCGCCGGCCCGGTGGTCCTCCTCATCGGCGTCGCCTCCATCGTCGCCATGCTCGGATACGTGGGGGGCCCCATCCCCTACGGCTACAACGGGCTGGGCGAGGTCTTCGTCTTTGTCTTCTTCGGTGTGGTGGCAACCGTGGGCAGCAGGTATGTCCACGACATGAGCGCGCCGCGGTCGGTTTGGCTGCTTTCGATCCCGGTCGGGATGCTGGCGACGGCCATCCTGGTGGTCAACAACTACCGGGACCTGGAGACCGACCGGGCGGCCGGGAAACGCACGCTGGCGGTGATCATCGGGCAGCAGAGGACCAGGGCCCTGTTCCTGATCCTGGTCTACGGGGCTTTCCCGCTGATCGCCGGGTTCGCCCTCGCCGGGTGGACGCCGTTTCCCACGATCTTCGCCGCCACGATCGTCCCTTATGCGATGGGCCCGATGCGGATCATGTATCGCAAGTCCGACGGTCCGGCGCTGGTACGTGCGCTGAAGATGACGGCCAGACTTCATCTGTGGGTCGGGCTGGTGCTCGCCGGCGGGACATTGATCTAGTGCTCCGGCTCGCAAGTTCCGTGCGTGTAACGCCGAGTCATCGGCGTTCCTGGCAAGGACGCAGGACGAAGACGCACCCGATGCGGTGCGTCGAGGACGAGGACGCAGCCAGGGGCGTCGAGGGCCGGCGGGACACGTGCGAGACTTGGGAGTCGGTGCACTAGCC
>JBOGEU010000066.1:0-11730 GCA_050741995.1 Acidimicrobiia bacterium
CAACCGGTGCCGATGGGTAGGAGTGCGACTCGACGTAACGGGTGTGGCTGAGGAACCAGCCGGGAAGCCCCATGAGCTTGGCCAGCCCGGGGGCCACGATGTCCCAGTCCTCGCTCCAGGCCTCCGGCTCGAGATCGGCCACCTCGGTTGCCGGATACCAGACCTGAGCCACTAGACGCCGGGCGCCGCCCGGTCTCTGCCCGTAGATCTCGTCGCGCTCGGGATCGGTCAGCTCGAAAGTGGCGGTCCCGATTGCCGCTGGGCCCGACGGCGTCGGAAGCTCGGGCACAGGCACGATCAGGGGCAGGACCGCTCCCAGGGTGACGCCGGCCAGCCCGAAGATCCCCCGAGAGATGCGGCGAGTCCAGTCGAGACGCCGCTCCACGGCCAGGATGTCGCCGATGGCGAGACCGAGGGCGGTGCCGTAGACGGGGATCATCTGCCACCGCAGGCCCTCGGCCTGCCACTGGACCACGAACAGGGCCAACAACAGGCCGGCCACGATGCCGCGTCGGGTCCTGACCCCGAAGACGGAAGGCCAGCCGACGGCGAACAACTCGCCGTAGACCAGGATCAGCTCGAATCGCCTCAACTGTGCCCGACCCCTAAGACACCATCAGGCGAAGGGCGGGCTCAGGGCCATCAGCCCTGGGAGAGCCGGCTCGGGATTCTCGTGCCCTGGTGGAATATGACCTGCCAGCGTGAGTGCTGCCGCACCCAGATCGAGCTGCGACGGGCCTCTTTGCCCTCGGTGCCGACCGTCCGGTAGGTGACGAGGGCCACGCCGTCGGCCAGCTCTCGCACGCCGAAGTCCCGGATCATGACCGGGGCCGGCGCCTCGCGGGTCATCATGCTCACCATCATCTCTTTGTCGTAGACACGGCCACCACTGCCGAACTCGGTGAACTCGGGGTGAAGCAGCCGATCCACCGACACGTGGGAGTGCCTGACCTCAGGATCGAGGAGGCGTCGCTCGAGCTCCAACAGCTCATCACGCCATCCGGTGGGCTTTCCGTCGGGCTGGGTCCGGTAGGTCATTTGTCCCCTGTCGGGATCGGTTTCGTGCGCACCCTGAGATACTAAGGGCACGATCCAGGCTGACCACCATGAAGTCGATGGGCCGAGGGGAATGTTGCGCCTGCTCGGCGCAGATCAAGCCCCATGCGCCATTACACTCGCCCACCCGTGAACAAGACGACGCTGTATTTTGCCTATGCATCGTTTCTCGACCCCGATCGCATCGGTGCCGTGTCGCCCAACGCCCGATTCTTGTTCACCGCCCACTTTCCCGAGACGAGACTGGTATTCGTCGGCTCCGACGATGTGCAGGGGCTGGCCAGCCTCTTCTCCGAGTCGGGTCAAACGGTATGGGGAGGCGTTTTCGAGATCCCCGAAGACGAGGTGTCGGCCCTCACCGACGCCGAGGAGGCAACGGGCAGGGTGGCCGGTTGGGATACCAAGGCGGTAGATCGAGAAGGCAACAAGTACGACTGCCTCACCTTCGTCGCCAAGGCTTCTCCCAACGGCGATGCCCGGCCCCTCGCCGCCGAGCTGGAGGCGATGATCAGAGGCGCCCGGCACTGGTCCTTGCCGGCAGGCTGGGTCATGGGTCTCGAGGACCTGGACGAAGACCCGCTCCTCACGTAAGACTGTCCGCGGGGCTCTTGCCCGACTATCTCGTCCTCTGGTTCGAGCCTGAGTCGGGTCAGCTCTCGGCCGGGAACAGCCTGTAGAGCGCCCAGGCAACGATCCCGCCGACCAGTGGGAACACGATGTAGGCCCAGAGTTGCTCGATGTCGCCGGATACCACGGCAGGGCCGAAGGAACGGGCCGGGTTGAGCGATGTCCCCGAGAAGGGGATGCCCGCCAGGTGCAGCGAGGCCAGGGTGAGGCCGATGGCTGCCGGAGCGCTGTTGCCCCCCCGCTTGGTGACGGCGAGGATCAACCACACGAAGATCGTGGTCAGCACGATCTCCATGAGAATCCCGGTCGACAGCTTCTCGTAAGCCGTGACGGTCACCCCGACATCGTCCCGCGTGGTGGCGGCGAGCACCGCCAGCGAGGCGACGCCGGCCCCGGCGAACTGGGCGATCCAGTAGCCGATGGCATCGCCGAACGACGTGCGCCCGTCGAGAAGCATGCCAAGGGTCACCGCCGGGTTGAAATGGCCGCCGGAGACATGGCCGACCACCCATATCCCGGCCATGAGCGCGAGACCGAACGCAAGCCCGATGGCAATGATCTCGGCTGCGCCCCCGGCTCCCCCGACGGCGAGGATGGTCATCGAGCCGACGAAGACCAGGATGAATGTCCCGAAGAACTCTGCAAGGTACTTGTTGATCACCATGTTGGGGCTCCTCCTCTTGAGTCCACTGCTCTGACCTATCCCGGTTGAGGAAGGTTTCCGGTAGCTCAGGCTATTTCCGCCGGGGACCGGGCACGGGGATTTGGCCCAGAAGATTCCCCACACGCAGAAGGCCCCTCTCGGGGGCCTCCTGCGACGGTTGTGAGCCCGCCTGTAAGCCGGATTCTGTCGAGGACGACCATCCATCTCGGCGCACCGTTGCCGATGTGCTCGTGCGGCCTACCCGGGACTCGATCGACGGGCCGTCGGCGTCCCTGCTTGGCCTTGCTCCGGGTGGGGTTTGCCGAGCCGCCGCAGTCGCCTGCGACGCTGGTGAGCTCTTACCTCACCGTTTCACCCTTGCCTGTGCCCTTTCGGGCCATCGGCGGTCTGCTCTCTGCTGCACTTTCCATCGGGTCGCCCCGCCTGGGTGTTACCCAGCACCCTGCCCTGTGGAGTCCGGACTTTCCTCGGTCTTTCGACCGCGATCGCCCGGCGGGCTCACCATGCCCATTCTACCGGGCCCGCCGCTTCCCCCGACCGGCCAACCACCCGGTCAGGCCGGCGACGAAAGCGGCGATCACCGCCAGCCACACCACACTCGTCGTCGACGCGGAGCTCCCGCCGATCCGGGCCACGAGGATGACCACGCCGGCCAGGAGCAGACCGGTGACCGAGCCGTGGAACCGCTCCGAGTGCTTCGCCAGCCGGCCCGAGACCCATCCCGCCACCGCCAACCCGGCGATGATCCCGACCACCAGGCCGATGTCGCCCCCGTTGTCGACCCCGATCAAGGTGAGCACCCCGCCCAGGGCGAGGGCGAGGACCGTCGCCGAGAGGCCGCCGGCGCCCACACCCACACCGACTGCGGCGAGATCGAGGGCGGCGAGCATGACGCCAGATGTTGGCACGGTGAGGCGGGGAGCGGCACCGCCCGCCTCCCTGACACGGGTTTCCCGCCCCGGGGAGAGGGGTATGGTCCCAGGCGATGGACGGCAACGGTGCGCGCGGAAAGCTCGTTGTCGCCGCCCATCGGCTCCCGGTCGCCTGGGACGAGGACACCATGGACTGGAGTCCCAGCCCCGGCGGCCTCGTCTCGGCTCTGACACCTGTGCTGCGCGAACGGGGTGGGGTTTGGGTCGGCTGGAACGGAGGGCCGGGTGGCGACTCCAAGCCCTTCACCGCCGCCGGGATCCGTAACAAGCCGGTGGTCCTCACCGAGCAGGAGATCGAGGACCATTACGACGGTTTCTGCAACGGCACGATCTGGCCGCTCTATCACGACGCCATCCGCCCCCTCGAGTTCCACCGCCACTGGTGGAGGCCTCACGTCGAGGTCAACAACCGATTCGCCCAGGCCGCGGCACGCGCCGCCGGGCCCAAGGGGCGGATCTGGGTGCACGACTATCAGCTGCAACTGGTCCCGGAGATGATCCGCCGTCGTCTCCCCGACGCTCGCATCGGGTTCTTCATGCACATCCCCTTCCCCCCGGTCGACATCTTCGAGCGGCTCCCCTGGCGGGAGCAGGTCCTGGAGGGGCTGCTCGGTGCGGACTACATCGGCTTCCAGACCCGCCGGGCGGTGCTCAACTTCGCCGACGCCGCCCGGGAGATCGTCGGGGCCACCGGGCCGTCTTCCGCCATTCAGCACCGGGGCCGCCAGGTGAGGGCGCAAGCGGTACCGATCTCGGTCGACACCGCGCAGAGCAGGGCGGTGGCCAATGAACCCGATACCCTCGACATCTCGGAGCGGCTGAGAAACGACCTGGGCAAACCCGAGCACATCATCCTCGGTGTCGATCGGCTCGACTACACCAAGGGCATCGACCTCAGGCTCCGTGCCTTCGAGGTGATGCTGCAGAGACACCCTGAGCTCGCCGGCAAGGTCTCATTCGTCCAGATCGCGGTGCCGAGCCGGGAGGACGTCGGGGAGTACCGGATCATCCGCCGCCTGGTCGAGGAGATGGTGGGGAGGATCAACGGCCGGTTCGCCCGAGCCGCCTGGACCCCGGTCCATTATCTCTATCGCAACTTCCCCTTCCCTGACCTGGTCGGCGCCTACCTGGCCGCGGATGTGATGCTGGTGACCTCGCTCCGGGATGGCATGAACCTCGTCGCCCTGGAATATGTTGCCACCCGGAGGGACAACTCCGGGGCGTTGATCCTCAGCGAGTTCGCGGGAGCATCCGAACGGCTGGTCGACGCCCTGATCGTCAACCCCTACGACCTCGATGGCCTGGCCCGGGCATTGCACGCGGCGGTGATGATGCAGCCCGACGAGCAGGCGAGGCGGATGTCGAGGTTGAGACGATCGGTGGGCCGTTGGGATGTCCACGCGTGGGCACGACACAACATCGAGGCCATTGAGGGATGATCGACGAGCTTGCAGCCGCACCGGGTCTGCTGATTGCGAGCGATTTCGACGGCACCCTCTCCGAGATCGTGGAGGACCCCGACCTCGCCGTCCCCCTCGCTCGCTCCAAGGCCGCCCTCGAGGCCCTGGCCAGGCTGGAGGGAACCGCGGTGGCCATCATCAGCGGGCGGCGCCGGGCCGACCTGGCGAACCGCTTCGATCCGTCATTCGTGTTGATCGGAGAGCATGGCGCCGACCATGGCCTGACAACCGGGCCCGAGACCGTGGCCCTGACCCGGGCCCGCGATTTGGTCGACGAGGCGGTGCAGGTGACGCCGGGCTCTCGGGCCGAGCACAAGAGCCGGTCGGTCGGATTCCATTACCGGCTGGTGCCCGATCCCGAGGAGATCGTCGAGAGATTGCGGCGGCAGGCTTTCGAGATCGAGGGAATCGAGATCCTGGAAGGCAAGATGATCCTCGAGCTGACCGACTCCCCGGTGAGCAAGGGCATGGCCCTGGCCGCGCTGAAACGCTCTCTGGGCGTCGAGCGGGTGGTGTTCATGGGCGACGATGTGACCGACGAGTCCGCCTTCGCCGTGCTCGAGGACGGCGATGTCGGGATCCATGTCGGGCCCGGTCCCACCGGGGCCGAGGTGACGGTGCCCGACCCGTCGGCGCTGGCGGACCTGCTCGAGGCCCTTCTCGCTGCCCGATCCGCCCGCTGAGGGCGACGCCCCCGGCCATTTCTGTCGGGCAACGTCTCTAACCTGAGAGACGTGTGCGGGCGGTTCTCGATCACGGGTGATCTCGACTTCTACGCCGAGTACTTCGGCGTAGAAGAGGTGCTCGCCGGGCGTTTGGAGCCGAACTGGAACGTGGCCCCCACCGATCCCGTGTATGTGATCTCGGAGCGGGACGGCAGCCGGGCCTTGGGCTCGATGTCATGGGGCCTGGTCCCCCACTGGGCGAAAGACACCAAGTCGATCCACATCAATGCCCGAACCGAGACCATCGCCACCAGCGCCGCCTTCAAAGAGTCCTTCGCCAGACGGCGCTGCCTGATCCCCGCCGACGGCTTCTACGAGTGGGAGCCCAAGGAAGATGGGCGCACCCCGCACTGGGTCTACCGGGCCGATGGCCACCCGATGGCCTTCGCCGGCATCTGGGCCTCGCGTCTCGACCCCGGCACCGACCTCTGGCATCGGACGTGCTCGATCATCACCACCGGCGCCGAAGGGGTCGTCGCCGCCATCCACGACCGGATGCCGGTCTCACTGGCGCCCGAGATGTGGGACCCCTGGCTCGATCGCGAGCTGCGCGACCCGGATGCGGCGATGGGGCTGCTCCAGCCGATCGATCCCGAGGAGATCATGGAGCACGCCGTCTCCAGCCTGGTCAACTCGGTTCGGAACAACAGTCCCGAGCTCCGTGAGAAGACCGAGCCGGAGCGCCTGTTCTGACCGAGACGAGCGGCCTTCGGCCGCCGTATACAACGCCGGGTTCGGATGGTGACCACCGGTACGCTGCCGGCGGCTCAGGAGTCACATGAACCACCCGGCCCGAATCGTCGCCACTGCCCTGCTGCTCAGCTCCTGCAGCTTCATCGTCGGCGAGACGCCAACCCAGACGGTTGCCACCACGGGAAGCACCAGCTCCACCGGCACCACGCCCGGCAGCACCGGGACCACGGTGCGTGCCTGTGTGCACGTCACCGGCGGAGGTGCGCCGGTGTCGACGGGCTCCGTTGCCGGCGACGCGCTGTCACTGTCCGGTGAGCTCTTTCTCTGCGCCGACGACGTCGTGGTGGTCGGCGAGTCGAATCTGAACGAGGTGGCCGCAGCCGCCCAGCTGGCGGCGGCCCTCGGCGGCCCCCTCCTCCATCCCCACCCCCGGCTCGCCGCCGAGCTCGGTCGTCTCAAGCCACATCGGGTCCACCTGATCGGGGACATCGACGTCGTCACCCCGCCCACTGCCGAGGTGCGGCGCCCCACCATCTCCGAGGCCGTCGAATCGGCGCGGTCGGCGATCGGGGCCGCCGAGGAGGTCCGGCTGCCGGCGTTGCCCGACGCCTCGACGGTGATCGACACGGTGGCCGCCATCACCGGGCGGGCCAAAGTCGTCCTCCCCCAGATCGAGGCCGGTGTTTCGACCTCAGTGCCCGCCGCCCCGACGGTGGACCCGGCAGCGGTCATCGCCGGGCTCGGTCAGCAGACCGGGACCAACCTGGTGTGGCTGATCGATGCCGCCCAACCCGTGGCCATCCTCTCCGCGACTGCCACCGGTCGGGTGGCCGGGGTGACCGTCATTGCCTACGACCCGGCCGATATCCTGGGCCACCCCGAGATCGGCCCCGCCCTGGCAGGACGGCCACCGGGCTCGATCCGGTACGTGGGAACCGTCCCCGAAGCGTCGGATTGGGAGATCGCGGCCCTGGCCAGAGGCCTTCAGGTGCCCGGCGGCGGGTTCCATGTCTTTCCCGAGGGCCGGCCCCGGCGCTATGTCGCCTTCTACGGGCATCCGGAGACGATCGGGCTCGGTGCCCTCGGCGAACAGGGTCCGCAGGCAACGGTCGAGCGCATGGCGCCCCTCCTCACCGAGTATGCAGCAGACGGGATGCAGGTGATCGGGACCTTCGAGATCATCGCCAGCGTTGCCTCGGCGACTCCCACCGAGGACAACGACTACAGCTTCGAGTGGCCGGCGGACGGCTTCGCCGAGTGGATCACCGTGGCCCAGGAGAACGACATGTACGTCGTCCTCGACCTCCAATCCGGTCGCGACGACTTCCTGACCCAGGCCAAGCAGTACGAGGAGTTGTTGAAGCTGCCCTTCGTCGGTCTTGCCCTCGACCCCGAGTGGCGGCTCAACTCGGACCAGGTGCACCTGAACCAGGTGGGTCAGGTGGAGGCGGCGGAGGTCAACACCGTTGTCGAGTGGCTGGCGAACCTGGTCCGGGACAACGGCCTCCCCCAGAAGATGATCATCGTCCACCAGTTCCAGTCGCGGATGATCGTCGACCGGGAGACGCTGGCCCAACGGCCCGAGCTTCAAATGGTGATCCAGATGGACGGCCAAGGCCCCATCCCCACCAAGGAGGAAACCTACCGCTTCCTCACCCTCGACCAGGAAGATGTCCATTGGAAGTGGGGGTGGAAGAACTTCTTCGACGAGGACTCTCCGGCAACCGCCACTCCCGCCTTCACCATCGACCGGGAGCCGGTCCCCGTCTTCGTGTCGTACCAGTAGATCTGGCAACATCGGGCCACAGATTCGGAAAGGAATCCCTTGACCAAGTTCGCCTATTTCTGCGGCCACGAGCAATGGCAGCCCGAGGAGCTGGTGGAGCACGCCGCGGTCGCCGAGGAGGTCGGCTTCGATGCCGTCGTCGTCTCCGAGCATTTCCACCCCTGGGTCGACGACGCGTCGGCTTCGGGCTTCGCCTTCTCGACCATCGGGGCCATGGCCGCGGTCACCGATCACGTCGAGTTCATCACCGGTGTCACCACACCCCTGTTCCGTTATCACCCCGGCGTGGTCGCCCAGGCGGCGGCGACACTCGACAGGCTCTCGGGCGGGCGCTTCACACTCGGAGTCGGGACCGGGGAGAACATCAACGAGGGGCCGCTCGGCTACCAGTTCCCGGCGTACGCCGAGCGCAACGCCCGGATGACCGAGTCGCTCGAGATCATGCGCCGCCTGCTCGACGGGGAGAAGCTGACTTTCGACGGGACCTATTACCAGACCGACCGGGCCAAGCTCTACTCGCCGCCGATCGGGCCGGTCCCGATCCTGATGGCAGCCGGCGGGCCCAAGTCGGCGACCCTGGCCGGGGAGATGGCCCAGGGGGTGATCACCTCGGTCAAAGATCCGGCGGAGACGATCGAGAAGGTCGTCGACCCGATCAACAAGGCGGCCCGCGACAAGGGACGACCCGACCCGATCATCCTCGCCACCAGATGGTCGATATTCGCCGGCGACGACGAGGAGGCGTGGAAGGCGATCTTCTCCTGGCGGGGCCTGCGTGCCCCGGGTCGTCTCGAAGCCGTCGACCCTGCCGATCTGAGGAAGATGGCGGACGAGATGCCCCGTGAGGAGATCCTCGGGCGCTACTCACGGGTGGATTCGGCCGAGCAGATCGTGGACACCTACCGCCCTCTGGTTGACGATCTAGCAGCCGACATAGTCACCTTCCAGATGGCGTCGCTCGACCAGCCCACCCTGATCCGCCTCCTCGGCACCGAGGTCCTCCCCGCCCTCAGGCGGTAAGCCCCTATCCGACGCGGGTGATCAACTCGACGAGTTGCAGGATGCTCTGCGCCGACTCCGGGCTGAGGCTCTCGTCCCGGGCCGCCAACAGCAACGAGGGGACGACATCCTGGAGAGCGGCGAGGGTGGCCCTGGAGTCCTCGCTCGAAGCGCCGAGCATCAGCTCGACCGGTCCGCTCATCCGATCGGCGAGGACCGCCCCGAACGAGGCGAAGAGGTCGATCCGCTGACCTTCGACCTCCCGGGTGACGATGATCCGCTCCACGCCCTCCGGGGGGGTGACACCGACCAGGAAGAACTCGACACCGCTCTCCTCGGCGGTGCCGAGGTCCTCGATGGCGATGTCCCCTATGAACACTTCGCCGGCTCCTTGGGCGAACCCTCCCCAGAAATTGGCCGCGATCGCCGCGTCCCCGCCGCCCAGGGCATCGGCCACCTGACCGGTGGTGGCCCCCTCGGCCAGGGAGGCGAGCGTGGCCTGATTCGGCACCGACAGCGCCCCGGCTTTGTCGAAGTCTCCTGCGATCAGCGCCGAGCGCAGCTCCTCGATGGCGGCAACCGGGCTCTCCGCTCCCTGGCCCAGGGTGATTGTGGTGGTCGTGTCGGGGTCGCCGCCACAGCCGACCAGGGCGACGACCACGAGGCCGACCAGGGCATTACGCATCACCACCGGCCACCATCTCCGGAAGACGGCCGGTTCGAGCGAGCAGTTGCCGGCGCTCGGGCCGGTTGAGCCCCACCGCCACCCAAAGCCACGCCAGGTAGGCGAAGCCCACCACTTCCAGGGCCCAGCGCCACGGATCGGACAGCGCCCGTTCCCATGCCAGGGACCAGAACGGCGACTCCCCTGCCGGCAGGTCCCAGCCGAAGAACGGCCAGAAGAAGATCTCGGGGTCGGTCCACATCCCGTCGAGCAGGAGGTGGAACAACCAGCCGACGCCCAGCGCCATGAAGGCGCGTCGACGACGGCCCCGTCGAGTGGAGAGCAGCACCAGTGTCATGTAGACCGCGGCCACCAGCAGGGTATGAGACCAGAGCTCGCCGGTCGAGAAGCGGTCGGCGAGTATCACGGTCCCGATCCCGAGGTCGATCAGGTCGGGGAGGATCGCACCCGCCAGGAGGAACCTGATGTCCACCTTTGGGTCCCGGAAGATCCATCGGAACAGCCACAGGGTGGCCCCGAGGTGCCAAAACAGCATCTCTCAGGCGGCGAGTATCCGCCGGCAATGGACGCATCTGGGTATCTCGGCGGAGAACGCCTCGGCCTGCTCGGCCGGGGAGAGGGCCATGTGGCATCCGCCGCAGACACCGTGCTCGAAACGGCCGATGGCGACACCCTCTTTGATCTGGCGAAGCTTCTCGTACATCTCGACCAGGTCGGCCGGGACCGGGATGAGGGCGTCCTTCTTGCGCTCCTCCTTGCGAGCGAGCTCGGCGTCGATCTGCTTCCACTCCGCCTTGATCGCCGCCTCCAGTCTCGCCTTCTCGGCGGTGACCTCTTCCCGCCGGTTGGTGAGATCGGTCACCAGCTCCCGTGCCGGGTCGACCCGCTCCAACATGACGAGGACCCTCTCCTCCAGTGCCTCTCGCTGACCTTTCAGGCTCTGCACCTCGAGACGCATGTGCTCGGTCTCCCGGGCGCTCATGCCACCGGCATAGAGACGGGTCTCGTGCTCCTGGAGCTTGGCCTCGAGGATCTCCAGCTCACCCTCGGACTTGTCGAAGTCGAGCTCTAGGGACTTGAGCTCGGCGCTCGCCGTATCCAGCTCGGCCTTCAGCTCCTGTTCCTTCTCGTGGGAGGCCTTGTAGCGGGCCAATTCGGGCAAAGACTGCCGTCTGGCGAGAAGGCGGTCGATTTGAAGATCGAGATCCTGGACGTCGAGAAGATCGGCGAGGCTCGTTATCTCCATGCAACCCGGGAGGGTAGCGGTGCGCTAACTCCAAGTCTCCGGGTCGAGATCGGTCAGATCGACCACTCCCCGGCCCACCACGTCGGCCACCAGTGCCACCAGGGCGCCCATCCCCGGGCGCTCGGTGGCGATGTGACCCGGGTCGACGACGGCGAGGCCGAGGTCCGCGGCGTGCACCGTGCGATGATGCGAGACGTCACCGGTGACCAGGGCGTCGGCGACCTCTGCCGCCCTCTCGATGAAGTCGGAGCCGGACCCCGGTATCACGGCCACCCGATCCAACCGGCGAGCCCGATCCCCCGATACCCGCAACCCGTTCGACCCGACCACCTCGGCGATCTTCGATTCCAAGGCGTCGAGGGTCAGCTCGAAGCCGCCGACGCGGCCGATGGCCGGTGTCGCCTCCATCTCGTCGGCCCCGAACGGTTCGATGTCACGCAGTTGGAGCCGCGCCGCGAGGGCGTCTGCCGTGCCGCCCGGGGCGGCGTCGAAGTCGGTGTGGATCACCACCAGGCTCACCCCGGCCCCGAGCAGCCTGAAGGCGCGGGCCGAAGGCGAGCGCCCGGCGACGATGCGGTTGACCGGCTCGAACAACAGCGGGTGATAGGTGACCAGGAGATCGACCGGGTCCTTCTCCAGTGTGGCCACGACCTCCTCGGTGACCTCGTGGCACACCGCCACCGAGTCGGCCTGAGCCGTCAGGTCACCGAGCTGGAGCCCGACCGGGTCCCACGGCGCGGCATGCTCGGGACGAGTCCTCTCCGCCAAGGCCTGGACGATGCTGGCAACGGTCGGCACCCGAGCGATGGTATCGGCGTTGTCCCCCTGAGTCGCGTGCCGGGCAAACCCCCCTCGAC
>JBOGEU010000067.1:0-3676 GCA_050741995.1 Acidimicrobiia bacterium
GGCCTCGACGTCGAGGCCGGCACCCAGGTCGTCGATGGCGACACCGCCCTGGCATACGCCCGGTCCCGCAAGTATCAGGAGCTGCACGGTGGGGACTGGGTGAGTGTCGATGCCAGCGACATCGGTCGGACCCACCGCCAACAGGACGTGGTGAAGGCGATCATCACCGAGTTGAAGACGCCGGGCTCGATCGCCGAGGCCGGTCAGATCGCGAGCTCCCTTGCCCGGCACATGACGATCGACGGCACCCTGGCCGACTCCTCGCTGGCCGGGATGGCATGGGATTTCCGTGGACTGTTGACCGGCGGCATCGACGGCCAAACCCTGCCGGTGTACGGCGACACCGTGGGTGGGGCGTCGGTGGTCAAGGCCGACGAGCCGGAGGCCTCGGCGATCATCGCGGAGTTTGCCGGCAGCGCAGCGATCGTCAGCACCGAGCCGATACGGGTACAGGTGTTGAACGGCAACGGTGTGACCGGAGCGGCCGGTGAGATGTCGACCGAGCTCGAGGAAGCGGGGTTCGAGATCGCAGGTGTGGGCAATGCCGAATCCAGGGACTACGCAGCGACGACGGTGATGGTCCCCGAGGGGAGCACCGCCGGCTCCAGCATCGTCAGCGCTCTGGGATTTGGTGTAGTTCGTTTCGGTGTGGTCGATAACGCATATGACGCCGTCGTGATCGTCGGCGCCGACGCCCACTGACCCGACGACCGGAACGCCACCTACCATGACCCGCCAATGGACATAGCAATCATCGGTGCCGGCTACGTGGGCCTGGTGACCGGCGCAGGGCTGGCCAGCCTCGGTCATCGAGTGCGACTCGGCGAGGCCAACCCTGATCGGGTGGAGCTGCTGCTCGGTGGTGGCGTGCCGATCTACGAGGATGGGTTGCCCCAGCTCATCGCCAGTGGCACCGGGTCGCGACTTCTCAGCTTTCACAACTCCAACAAGGAAGCGGTTGCCGGCGCCGAGCTCGTATTCCTCGCCCTGCCCACTCCCGAGGCCGACGACGGGCGAGCCGACCTTCGATTCGTCCACGCGGTCATCGACGAGCTCGCCACCGAGGTCGAGGAGGGCACGATCTTCGTGGTCAAGTCAACCGTTCCCCCCGGGACCGTGGCCGCACTTCGCAAGCGGTTGGCCGACCTGGGCAGCCCGGGTCGCATCGTGTCCCACCCGGAGTTCCTGCGAGAGGGCAAAGCCGTAGAGGACTTTCTCGACCCGGATCGGATCGTGGTCGGCGCATGGGACGATGCCGACGCCAACACTGTGGCCGATCTGTACCAGGGAATGGATACCGAAGTAGTGATCACCGACCCGACCTCGGCCGAGATGATCAAGTACGCATCGAACGCCTATCTCGCGGCCCGGCTCACCTTCGTCAACACCCTGGCCAATGTCTGCGAGGCGGTGGGCGCCGACATCCTCGATGTGGTCCAGGGGCTGGGCTTGGACCATCGCATCGGTTCCCATTTCCTCCAACCGGGGCCCGGATATGGTGGCTCGTGCTTCCCCAAGGACACCCAAGCGCTCATCGCCGTGGCCGAGGATGCCGGCTACGACTTCCAGCTGCTCCGTGCGGTCATCGAAGCCGACGAAGAACAACGGCGCCGTGTCGCCGACAAGGTCCGTCAGGCGGCCGGTGGTGGTCTCCGCGGACGCCGGATCGGCATGTGGGGGGTCGCCTTCAAGGCCGGGACCGATGACGTGCGTGAGTCACCTGCGGTGCGGATCGCCGCCCTCCTTCAGGCCGATGGAGCCGAGGTCGTCGCCTATGACCCCGAGGCGTCGACGGATCTTCTCACCATGGCCCCCGACCCGATCGCGGCATCGACCGACGCCGACGTCCTCCTCGTCGCCACCGAGTGGCCCGAGTTCACCACGGTGGATATGTCGGCTGTGAGGGAAGTTATGCGGGGCCATCGGGTGGTCGATGCCCGCAACCTCCTCGACCCGAAAGCGGTCCGGGCCGTCGGTTTGGACTACTGGGGTCTCGGTCGCCCCGGGGCCTGATCCTGGGAAAGTGAGTTGTCCCCCTTTCGGCAGGGGTGGGCGATCGGTCCCCCCGCTTTCGCACGGGGACCCCCCTTCTACCGGAAGAGATCCTCGTCGGCAGGGCGTACCAGGTCCTTGCCCCGGCCATCGCCACGGGGCCCTTGGTAGCCACGGACGAGGGCGGCCGGGATCCCGCTCGATTTGCCCATGACGAGGTCGGCGGCCGCGGCCAACTCGTCGGCGACTGCGATCTCGGTCACCTCCAGCTCGCGGCCGACCCAGTCCATCGAGCCTCTCAGGTCGACCACTGCCTCCAGGCCGGAGACGCCGATGGCGATGTCGGTGAGCCCACGCCGCCACGCACGGCCAAACGTGTCGCTGATGATCACGGGCAGATCCACCCCGAATCGAAGCTCGAGACGGACACGGATCCGATGGGCCGAGCGATCCGGGTCCTCCGGTAGGAGGATCATGGTCTCCGGCTCGGCGTTGGAGCGATCGATCCCGGCGTTGGCGCAGATGAAGCCGTGCTTGGTCTCGGCGATTATCAGATTGCCTCGACGTCGGATGATGGCCACCGCCTCGGATTCGACCAGTGCATGCTTGAACGCCTCCTCGTCCCCTTCGACGGTCACCACCTGACCCTCCGCCTTGGAGACGATCTTGTGGGTCACGACCAGGACGTCACCCATCATCGGGCGCAGGGGCTCGAGTGCCTCGGCCAGGATGTCGGTCACATCGTCACCTGGCCTCACCGGACCGATCCCGGTCAGCGGGAGTATTTGAAGTGTCACAGAGCCAGTATCGCCCGTGCCAAACGCTCGCCTTCCGCCGGCTCTGCGATGAGGGTGTCCATGGCCACGATGCTCAGGTCTCTCGTTGTGCCGGCATCGGCCCGGTCGGCATTGTCTACGACGAGAGCATCGATGAGCCCTCGATAGCAGGCCAGGACTCCGGCAGTCCCCTCGCCGAGCCCGAGATCGGCCAGGACGACGTCGGCCGGGCCTTTGAGTGCCTTCCCGGCGATCAGCGGGCTCACGGCGATGACACGGGGGTGCGCTCGGACCGCGGCCTCGATCTCACCCAATGCCAGGATCGGCCATATCGACAGCGGCGGATTCGAAGGCCCGATGATCACGGCATCCGCTGAGGTGATGGCGTCGACCACCCCCGGTGCCGCCACGGCTGCGGGGGCTCCTTCGAACTCGAGGCCACGGATGTGGTCCCGATGTGCCCGTTCCACGAAGTACTCCTGGAATGTGAGCTCCAGGCCCTCGGTGGTGGTTACCACTGTGCGCACCGGTTGGTCGCTGGCCGGGAGGATGGCGGCAGTCAACCCAAAACCGGCTCGAATGGTGTCGGTGACGGCACTGAGTGGGTCGCCCTTGCCGAGTCGATGAGTGCGATAGATCTTGAGGGCGAGGTCGAGGTCACCGAGCTGGAAGCGATTGTCGACACCGAATCGGGCGAGCTCGGTATTGACTATGAAGGTGTCGTCTGCGCGGCCCCAACCATGAGGGCCCTCGAGACCAGCCAGGGTGTACACGACCGTGTCCAGATCGGGAGCCACGTACAGGCCATGCGTCGGGAGGTCGTCTCCCACATTGACGACAACGGTGAGATCGACGTTGTCGACCGCTGCCAGCCCGCGGGCCATGCGTGCCCCGCCCACTCCACCTGA
>JBOGEU010000068.1:0-3140 GCA_050741995.1 Acidimicrobiia bacterium
GCAGCAACCCGTACAGCGCGCCGGCCAGCGCGGCGTAGGCGCTCGACCAGGCGAAGGCGCCCACCTTGTACCGTGCCGGGCTCACGCCGATCACCTCGGCGGACAGGTCGCGGTCACGGATCGCCTGCATGGCGCGGCCCGGCCGGCTGCGCACCAGGTTCTTGGCCAGGAGCGCACCCAGCGCGACCAGCGCCCAGACCAGCCAGAAGAAGCTCTGCTCGAACGTGTAGGTCTCGCCCCCCAGTTCCAGGCCTTGCTTGAAGTCGAGGGGGCCGACCGACATCGGCGCGGCGCCCAGGCTGATGCCGTTCCCGCCGCCCGTGACGCTGTCCCAGTTGTTCCACAGGTGCTCACCCAGGAACACCAGGCCCAGGGTCACGACCACCAGGTAGTTCCCCCGCAGCCGGAGGGCGAAGGGGCCGATCACGCCGCCGACCACGAACCCCAGCAGCGCCGCGAAGGCCAGATAGGCGGGCATGGGCCAGCCCTGCTGACCACCGAAGTAGGCCGCGGTGTAGGCGCCGACCCCGACGAAGAAAGCGGCGCCCAGGGAGATCTGCCCGGTGGAGCCGGTCAGGAGGTTGAGGCCGATGGCGCCGATGGCATAGATGCCGCAAAGTGACAGAACCCGCAACCCGGGGTCGCCGAGATAGGTGGGGAGCCACAGAAACAGCACCAACCCGCCCACGACCAAGACCCACCGCCACGGGGTGCGCCGAGGGCTGCGCAGCAGCTTGACCTCGTCCGCGTAGGAGAGGGTCAGGTCTCGGGCGGGACTGCTGCGGCCCGTCCGCAGGGCGGTCGTGAGGGCATGGGTTATCGCCATCAGACGCGCCGCACCTCACGGGTACCGAACAGCCCATAGGGCCGGATCAGCAGGATCACGATCATCACCAGGTATGGCGAGACCCGCTCGAAGCTGTCCCCGACCCAGTCGAAGTACTCAGGTGCCAGCAGAGCGGTGAACTGCTGGACGAGGCCGATGATGATCCCGCCCACGACCGCCCCGAGCGGCGAGTCGAGCCCGCCGAGAATGATGGCGGGAAATGCGACCAGGGCCAGCGCACCGGTGGCGGGGCTGAGCTGGCCGGCGCCGGCAGCCAGCGTGGCGCCCGCCAGCGCTGCCACCATCCCGGCAATGGCCCAAGCCACCCGGTGAACGCGACGGGCGGGGATCCCCTGGGCCATGGCCGCCTCGGGATCGAACGCCGCCGCCCGCATGGCCAGGCCGAGCGTCGAGTAGCGGAAGAACACGAAGAATGCGGTCACCACCACCGCGGTGAACCCGATGGTCCACACGTCACGATCGGCGACGGTCACGCCCACCACGTCGCGGGTCTTGATGCCCCAGGGGTCGCCGAGGTTGCGGTTGTCCGGGCCCCAAACTGCGGTGACCACGTTGTTCAGCACGAACAGCAGCCCGATTGTCACCATGATCAGCGCGGCCGGCGGCTCGCCGACCAGCCACCGCAACACCGAGGCCTCGATCAACACCCCGACGAGGGCCCCGACTGCCATGGCCATCACCAATGCGAGGTAGAAGTTCTGATCCCAGGTCCGGGCGAAGTAGAAGGTGAGGTAGGCGCCGAGCAGGACGAGGCTCGCCTGGGCGAAGTTGATGACCCCGGTGGCCTTGAAGACCACGGAGAACCCCAGGGCGATGAGTGCGTACTTGCACCCGAGCGCCAGTCCCGAGAACGCGGTCTGGAGCAGGTCGTCACCCGTGATCACCGCCAGGATCGGTGCTCCTGGGCCGCTCATCGGCATGCCTCGGATCGCCGCCCCGCGGCGGGCAATGCACTGTGGTGGTGGTTCGCCCGCGTGTGCTCGCTCATGGGTACAGCTCCTCGATCATGGGACCGAACGCCGTCTCGATGGCCCGGCGTTTGACCTTCTGGGTAGCGGTCACCTCGCCGTCCTCGTGGTCCAGTTCCTTGGGCAGCAGGGCGAACCGCTTGACCTGTTCGACCGAGGCCATGGCCGCGTTGACCTGTTCGACCACCTCTCCGATCAGCTCGATCACTTCGGGCTTCGACGACAGGTCGGCGTATGTGGTGAAGGGGATGCGATGCTGCTGGGCCCAGCTGCCGACGGTGTCGAGCTCGATGCCGATCAGCGTGACCAGGTACCTGCGCTGGTCGCCGATGACGATGGCCTCGCGCACGTACGGCGAGACCTTGAGGGCGTTCTCGATCTCCGACGGGCTGATGTTCTTGCCCCCGGCGGTGATGATGATGTCCTTCTTGCGGTCGGTGATTGTCAGGTAGCCGTCGTCGTCCAGGAGGCCGATGTCGCCGGTGTGGAGCCAACCGTCGGGATCGATGGTGTCGGCGGTCGCGTCGGGGTCGTGGAAGTAACCCACGAACGTCCCCGGTCCTCGTGTCAGGATCTCCCCGTCGTCGGCGATGCGGACCTCGCAGTCGGGTACCGCGAGTCCCACCTTGCCCAGCCGGACCCCGTCGACGGGGGTGACCGTCGCCTGGGCCGAGTTCTCGGTCATGCCGTAGCCCTCGAGCACCGGAACGCCCAATGCCCAGAAGTACTCGAGCACCTGGGGGGCGATGGGAGCGGCACCCGACAGCGCGTACCGCACCCGGCTCATGCCGATCTTCTGCCGCAGCGACCGGTAGAGCAGCAGCCAGCCGAGGGCGTACTCGACGGCTGCCAGCGGTCCCAGCTTCCCCCGCCAACGCTTGCGGGCCGTGTGGGCACCCCGGGACATCCAGAACCGGTAGTTGGCCCGCTTCAGGAAGCCGGCGTCCTGCATGCGGATCGTGACGGTGGCCAGGAGCTTCTCCCAGACTCGAGGCACCCCCAGGAAGAAGGTGGGTTGCACTGCCTGAAGGTCCGCCGCCAAGTCGTCCACGCCGTCGCCGAAGTTCACGATGTAGCCATGGGCGATGGCATCGATGACCGATATCAACCGCTCGGCGATGTGGCACAAGGGCAGGTACGAGAGGACCTCGTCGTCGGGCGAGACCGAGAAGACCCGTCCACCGTTGCGGGCCGCGGCCAGGAGGTTGTCGTGCGACACCATCGCACCCTTGGGCGGGCCGGTCGTGCCCGACGTGTAGACGATCAGCGCTGGCTCGGCGGGGTCGACCTCCGCCACCAGGAGCGCGAAATCGGCGACCTCGCCC
>JBOGEU010000069.1:0-10209 GCA_050741995.1 Acidimicrobiia bacterium
GGTTAGCACCAAGGCATTGGAGGGCCAGAGCCCGGCGGCTCCCAGGAAGAGCATCAGACCGGCGAAGGCGACCCCGAGGCCGATTGCCTGATGGGGCGCCACCGGATCCGGTTCGACGTCCTCCACCCGATCCATCTCCATCAGCCACATGCCGAGATAGACGAGCACACCCAGCCCCCAAACCATGGTCAATGCCACGAAGGCGGCACGAACGAAGCCGTCGCTCACACCCAGGGTGTCGGCGAGGCCGCCGGCCACCCCGGCCACGACCCGGTCGCGGCTGCGACGGCGGAACTGGAGGTTCCGGAGTTGGTTCACGTCGAAATGATCGCGGCCGGGCGACACAACCTCAATCGGGGATATCCCCGAGACTGTCGGGGTCCGCTCAGGGTCGTCCCCGATTGAAGAATCGGGCCCTCTCGGGTCGAATCAGGATCATGGAACAAAGCAATACAACCGCCGAGACGCCGCCGGTCGCGCCCCGGGAGCTCGTCCGACCCCGCGAGGGACGGATGATCGCCGGTGTCGCCCAAGGCTTGGCCAACCGGTACGGGCTCCCCGTCGTCTTGATCAGGGTGGCGTTCGCCCTCCTCACGTTCGGCGGTGGGCTCGGTTTCGCCCTGTACGCCGCAGGCTGGTTTCTGATCAGATCCGAGGACGAAGCCGAGGCGCCTGCCGAGCGCTTCTTCTCGGGCGCATCCACCTCGCGATCCTGGATCGGCATCGGCCTGGTCTTCCTCGCCGTCCTTATCCTGCTCGACAACTTCACCTTCATCTCGGGAGGCATCGTCTGGGCGGTCGGGTTGCTGGTGGTGGGAGTCCTCCTCTACACGGGCGATCTCCCGCGCCTGGTGAAGGAGCCCGAGAACACCGACAAGGAGGGAGTTCAACGAATGACACAAACCGACACCCTTGCCCCGCCCGTGCCCCAGACCGGGAGCACCACCGGCGGCGGGCCCATTGGCGGAGGGGCGCCCCCCATCCCCACCCCGACACCGCCCATCCTCCCCCCGGCCGCGGCCAAGCCGCGTGAGTCCTCCTTTCTGGGTCGGATAACGATCGGGGTGATGCTGGTCGGCCTCGGTGTCCTTGCCATCCTCGACAACATCGCCTCGATCCCGATCGAGCCCGAGCCACGCCACTACATGGCTTTGGCGGTCACCGTTCTCGGAGTCGGCCTCATGGTCGGCGGCTTCATCGGACGGGCCCGCTGGCTGATCCTGATCGGGGTGATCCTGATACCAACCATGCTCTTCTCACCGGTGTTCGAGTACGACTGGAACTCGGAGGAGTTCAATCGATCGGAGACTCCGCTCACGTTTGCCGAGCTCGACGGCAACTACGACATCGATGTCGGGAACCTACGCATCGACCTCACGGAATTGCCCTGGGATGGCGAGGTCGTCGACCTCGACCTCCAGGTCGACGCCGGGAACATCGAGCTCGTGGTGCCCGAAGGGGTCGGCGTGGTCGGGAGCGCCGCCGTCGACGTCGGCCGGGTGGGGGGCCTGGGTCGCGAAGCCACCGGCTTGGGTGAGCCCGAGCTCGACTTCAACGACCCGGGTGAGCTGGGCACTGTGAACCTCGACGCCAGCGTCGACGTGGGCAACATCGACATCTTCCAGGACTGACCAGAAAGGCTCACATCATGAAGACACATAGATTCGACCCGGTATCTTTTATCACCGGATTGGTGATCACCCTCCTCGGGCTCGCCTTCCTCATCCCGCAGAGCCCAGTCGACGTGGTCTCCGCCCTCACCAGCTTCGGCGCCTGGTTCTGGCCGGCCCTCTTGCTGGTGATCGGGATCGCCGTCCTCATCCCGGCCATCCTCCCCAAAGTGGAGAAGCCGACCGACGACAGCGAGGTCTAGCGCCAGGGAGGTCGAGGGAGTTCGCCCGGCCCGCCGGCGGACTATCCGGCTTCGGCGACGAGGCGGGCTTTGAGATCGGCGAGGCGCTTGGTGACCGACACGTGATAGACGTGCGGGTTCACCAAGCGCTTCACGCCGAGGTCGAGCCGGTCGAGGTCGGCGACCCTCCGCTTCCTCGCCTCGGCCACGACTTCGGGGTCATCGACCGGCGCCGCGAGTCTGGCCGGCTCCAATAGGTCCTCCACGGCCGATACCCGACTCTGTTCCAGCACCCGGGACACGCCGGACTCACGATGATGATGGACCTCGAGCGGGTAATCCAGGTCCTCGTCGGCGAGGGACATCAGGTCCACCGTGGCCAGGCCCCTTTGGTCGTAGATCCGCCGTACCCGCTTCCGACCGGGGTTGATGATCTTCGCCGGCGTGTCCGAGACCTTGATCGCCGGGATCCAGTCAGCCTCGTCTCTCACCGCCACCAGCTTGTACACCCCGTCGAGGTAGGGCTGGCCGTCGGACGAGACCATTCTGGTCCCGACCCCGTAGAGAAGACGGGGGATGACCCGGTCGGCGTCGGCGCCGTAGCGCGGCGCCTCGTCTGCGATCTGGGTGAGGATCTGGAAGATGGTCAACTCGTCGAGGCTGCTGGAGAGCACGATGTGCACGTCTTCGAAACCGGCGGCGTCGAGCATTTGCGAAGCCCGGACCGCGAGGTGTGCCAGGTCGCCCGAGTCGAGTCGGATCCCCACCGGGCGATGGCCCTTGCGCTTCAGGTCGTTGAAGACGGTGATGGCGTTGGGGATGCCCGATTCGAGGGTGTCGATGGTGTCGACGAGGAGGATGCACTCGTCGGGGTACATCTCGGCATATGCCTGGAAGGCGCCGAGCTCTCCCCCACCCAGCGCCATGAAGACCTGAATCATCGAATGGGCGTGGGTCCCCTGTGGCAGCACGCCCATCTCGTGGGAGATACCGACGTTCGACGAGGCATCGGCGCCCCCGATCAACGAGGCGCGGGTGGCGGCGATCCCGCCCTCGTCGGGGGCTCGACGAAGGCCGAACTCGAGCACCGCCCCGCCCCGGGTCGCACCCACCACCCTGGAGGCCTTGGTGGCGATCAGGGTGTGGAAGTTGAGCTGGTTGAGGAGTGGGGTTTCGAGGATCTGGGCAACGGCGAGCGGGCCCTCGACCACGGTCAGGGGAATGTTGGCGTGGACGACACGACCTTCGGGGATGGCCTCGAAGCTGAGAGCGTCCCAGGTCAACCCGCCCAGCCACTCGATGAAATCCTCGCCGAACAGATGGTGGCCGTCGACGACATGGTTCCGCAGCGCCGCCTTCTCCTCCTCGCCGAACCGGGCCCGATCGGCCCACCGGCCCAGCCAGCCCCAGCCGGCGTTGACCGCGTACCCGGCCTCGTGCTCGCCGTAGTGCGGGTAGCGCCTGAAGAAATGCTCGAATCGTGCGGTCCGCTCGTGGAGGCCATGGCGGAAGTAGAGCTGGGCCATGGTCAGCTGGTACTGATCGGTGAGCAGGGCGCCGCGCGAGATTCCCATAGAAGGCAGCCTATTGCTCCTTATACGATGGGGAGATCGTGATCACCTATGACGACAAGACGGCCCTGGTCGTGGTTGATGTCCAGAACGATTTCGCCGACCCCAAGGGGAGCCTCTACGTGCCTGGGGGCGAGGAAGTGGTCCCTGCGGTGAACGACGAGGTGGGCCGCGCCCTGGCCGTGGGGGCCATGGTCGTCTACACCCAGGACTGGCACCCCGAGTCGACACCGCACTTTCAGAAGGACGGTGGGGTGTGGCCGGTGCATTGCGTGATGGAGACATGGGGCGCCGAGCTCCATTCCGATCTCGAGGTCGACGGTCCCGTGGTCCGCAAGGGCTCAAACGGTGAGGACGGATACTCGGGATTCACGATGCGTGACCCGGAGACGGGCAAGGAGATGCCGACTCCGTTGCGGGCCATGCTCGAGGACAAGGGCATCGAGCGGGTGGTGGTGGTCGGGCTCGCTCTGGACGTCTGCGTCAAGGCCACCGCCCTCGACGCAGTCACCGGGTTCGAGACCACGGTGGTGGTCGGGGCGAGCGCCCCGGTCGAGCTCCAGCCCGGGGACGGGGCACGAGCCATCGAAGAGCTCGAGCAGAACCGGGTCGTTATCGTCGGCTAGTGCACTAGCCGCTGGCGGCCGGATCGGGTACTGCCCGCGACGCCCGGTACAACGTTCGGACGGCGACTATCACCGCCAGGACGCCGAACATGGCGGAAAGCACGTCGCCCTCGACTCCGAGCGCCACCTGGGCAGCGGCTATGGAACCGATCACCCCGCCGCTGCCTACCACCACCGCATCCCGAAGCCGAACCCGTTGGTTCTTCCGGTTGACGAGGGTGGCGGCGAACGCGGTGAGGATGATGGCGAGGAGGGATGTCCCCTGCGCCTCGTGCTGGGCGAACCCCAACAGGAATACGGTCGCGGGGACGATGACAATACCGCCACCGATCCCGGCCACCCCGGCGAAGAAACCGGATACGAGGCCGATGCCGAAGGCGAGGAGAACCAGCGTCAGCTCGTCGAAGCCACCGGAGCCGGGAAGGGGGTCGGTGCTGAAGATCATCCGGACGCCGGCGGTGAGGATCACGAGACCGAAGAAGATGCTCAGCGACCGGGTGCTGAGACGATGCATCAACGTCGCCCCCACCAGCGACCCGGCGACGCCGCCGAGGCCGACCGCCACCCCGAGCCCGAGATCCACGTCTCCGGCCACAGCGAACGAGACGGCGCCTGCCACCGCTATCGGGAATATGCTGGCGAGCGATGTGGCATGCGCTCGATGCCGGTCCAGCCCGACGGCCAAGAGCAGCGGGACCAGGACGATCCCGCCGCCGACACCAAAGCCCCCGGACAAGAGACCCGCGGCAAGGCCTATGAGGGCGAGCTTCCAGGAGTTGACCGCTGCTACCTGATTCACCGGCGCCAGGTTAGGTATGAGCAAATCGGGCTCAGCCGACCCGGTCACTAGTGCTCTGGCCGTCCTGAACGCGCCGAACGTCGGTGGTCGGGGCACTAACTGCGCGCCGCCCTGACCTTCAACTGTCGGCCTCCCATCGTCGAGCCGTTCAGCCCGGAAATGGCGGCGCCGGCTGTCGCTTCTGGCATCTCGACGAACCCGAAGCCACGTGAGCGCTTGGTGTCACGATGGGTCACGACCGTCGCCGAGTGCACCTTGCCGTACTTGCGGAACATGTGCTGCAGGTCGTCCTCGGTGACCGAGAATGGGAGATTCCCCACATAGATCGAGCCGGCCGGCCCTGCCGGGCGGGCGGGCTCGGGCCTCCGCGCAGAGGCGGCGATCGGCGCCGTGTCCGACACCCGCGGGTGAAGGAGCGGCGATTCGATGCCCAATGCCCTTTGCATGCGCTGGGTGTCTTTGACCTGATTGCCGTCGATCAGCGAGACCACGATTCCACGGGCGCCGGCCCGGGCGGTGCGCCCGGAGCGATGGACGTAGGCCTTCGCGTCCTCGGGCGGGTCGAAGTGGATGACACTGGCCACACCCTCGACGTGGATGCCACGGGCGGCGACATCGGTGGCGACGAGCGCCTGGGCCCGGCCTCTCGAGAAATCCTCGAGGGCACGGCTTCGCTGTGGCTGGGATCTCCCGCCATGCAGCGCCACCGCGTTGACCCCGCGCCCGGCGAGCTGCTTGGCGAGGCGGTCGGCGCCGTGCCTGGTGCGGGTGAAGACGATCGCAGGGCTGGCCGAGGCCACCACCCTGGCGACATGCGCCAACCGATCGGCCCGCTCCACCCTCCAGAAATGATGTTCGACATCGCCGGCCGCGTCCTCCTGCACCTCCGAGTGATGACGGACCGGACTGTCCTGGTAGCGGTCGGTGAGAACCGCCACGTCACCGTCGAGCGTGGCCGAGAAGAGGAGGGTCTGGCGCCGGGTGGAGGTCGTGTCGAGGATCCGCCTGACCGCCGGGAGGAATCCCATGTCGGCCATACGGTCGGCCTCGTCGACCACGACGATGTCCACATCACGGAGATCGACAGTCCCCTGGGCGATCAGGTCTTCGAGTCTTCCCGGGCAGGCGACGACCAGGTCGACGCCCTGCTGGAGCTTGGACCGCTGCGGGCCGTAGGAGACACCGCCGTACACGGGCACGATCGAGCGACCGGCCGCTTTGGCCAGCGGCTTGAGCTCGGCAACGATCTGGTCGGCAAGCTCACGGGTCGGCGAAAGGATCAGGCCGCGGGGCCGGCGGGACTTGCTCCGCTGCAGCTTGGCCAGCATCGGCAGTCCGAACGCCAGGGTCTTGCCCGATCCGGTCGGGGCCCGGCCCGCCACGTCACGCCCGGCCAGGGCGTCGGGGATGGTCAAGGCCTGGATCGGGAACGGGCTGGTTATGGAGCGACGATCGAGCGTCGCGATCATGTGCTCGGGCAGGCCGAGCTCGGCAAAGGATGACATGTTGAGATTCTCTCCGCCCCAGATAGGGGCTCAATGGTCGGTGGACGTGCTCTCCCTCGATGTCACGCTGGATGCGTCAGCACGAGATCGGCAGAAGAGGCGGTCTGACCGGATGAGAATGCCGTTGATCACCGTGGAGCGTCTGAAACGCTGGCCTCCCGGTCGGTGCGGCATCGGTCAGAGTAACAGCGCCCAGAGCCTACCCCGGTGTATGGAAATCCCCCGTCAGCCGAGGTTGCCGAAGAAACGCGTCTTGGGCTCGACGTATTCGTGGATGCCTTCGACACCCGACTCCCGCCCGAGACCGGACTGCTTCATCCCGCCGAACGGGGCTTCGGGGGTGCTCGGGTGCCAGTCGTTGATCCCGATCATCCCGAATTCGAGCTCCTCGCTCACCTTGAAAGCGGTCGCCAGGTCCCTGGTGTAGACGTAGGCGGCCAGACCGTAGTCTGTGGCGTTGGCGACGGCGATCGCCTCGTCGATGTCGTCGAAGGAGATCACCGGCATCACCGGCCCGAAGATCTCCTCCTCGTGAACCGGCAGCCCGGGCTTGACATCGGTGAGGACGGTCGGCTGATAGAAGTACCCCGGGTGGTCGGGACGGGCCCCGCCGGTCAGCACCCGGGCTCCCTGTTCGACGCTGGCCGAGACCAGATCCTCCACCCGGTCACGCTGACGAGCGTTGATCAACGGCCCGACCGTGGTGTTGGGATCGATCCCGTTGCCGACGATCTGGCTTTCGGCGGTGGCGACGGCGCTGTCGCTGAACTCCTCGACTACCGACTGGTGCACGTAGAACCGCTGAGGGGCGATGCACACCTGCCCGTTGTTGCGGACCTTGGTCCTCATCGCGCTCTTGGCTACAGCCGCGATGTCACCGGCATCAGGGAATACCAGGACCGGGGCGTTGCCCCCCAGCTCCAGCGAGAGTCGGGTCACTGTCCTCGAGGCGCCGTCCATGAGTAGCCGCCCGACCCGGGTCGAGCCGGTGAACTGGATCTTCTTCAGGCGCTTGTCGTCGAGCATGGCCTGGCCCATGGGATCGGGCTCACCGTTGATCACGTTGAGGACCCCGGGCGGGAGCCCGGCTTCGGCCAGGGCGTGGGCGAGCAGCATCGCCGAGCGCGGCGTGTACTCCGAAGGCCGGCTCACCACGGTGCAGCCGACGGCAAGAGCCGATGACATGGCCCGGCTCTGGTTGTAGACCGGGAAGTTCCAGGCGGTGATGATCCCGACGACCCCGAGCGGCTGGTAGGTGACGTCGATCCTCCGGTTGGCCATCCGGGACGGGATCCAGCGCCCGTAGAGACGTTGCGCCTCCCCCGCCGCCCAGCGGAACTGGTTGGGGGCGGTGCCCCATTCCGCCTTGGCCTGGGCGAACGGCTTGCCCGACTCTTCGGTGGTGATGCGGGCGAAGTCATCCAGATAGTCATCGATGAAGAGCGCTGCTTTGACGAGGATGTCACCACGCTCGTAGGCGGTGAGACGCGACCAGAGCGGAAAAGCCTCCGCTGCGGCGTCAATGGCGGCCCGGGCATCCTGCTCGTCGCCGAACGGGATCTGCTGGACGACCTCTTCGGTGGCAGGGTTCACCAGGTCCCATTTCCCGCCCCCAAAGGCATCGACCCATTCCCCGCCAATGAACTGCTTGAAGTCGATCATGCCCCGAGGTTACCGATGTTCGCGATGCAGGGTGTCACCCATGGGTGAGCACCCTGCATCACGAATCGGCAAATCGAGCCCTACTCGGTCAGGACATAGCCCCTCTCCTCGTGGAGCGAGATGTCGAGACCGTTGCTCTCCTGGTCGTCATCGACCCGGAGCCCGGTGATGGCCTTGACCACCCGGGCCAGGATGTAGGAGGCGATGAAGGAGAACAGGATCACGGCGCCGACCGCTGCGACCTGCTTGAAGAAGAAGCCGACACCGCCGAGGACCAGTCCGTCGGGGACCGACTCGTTGATCGCACTGTGCGCGAATACCCCGAGCAGGACCGATCCGATGATCCCACCCACGAGGTGGATGCCCACCACGTCGAGCGAGTCGTCGTACCTGAACCTGAACTTGAGGTTCACTGCGAAGAAGCAGATGATCCCGGCGGCGAGGCCGATCGCCATCGCCGACATCGGCGATACGAAACCGGCGGCCGGTGTGATCGCCACCAGTCCGGCGACCGCCCCCGAGGCGGTGCCCAGGGTCGTCGGCTTACCGGTCTTCCACCATTCGGCGATCATCCAGCCGAGCGCGGCCACCGACGCCGCGATCTGGGTGGTGACGAACGCATTGATCGCGATCCCGTCGGTGGCCAGGGCCGAGCCTGCGTTGAACCCGAACCAGCCGAACCAGAGAATCCCGGTCCCGAGCAGAGTCAGCGGGAGAGAGTGGGGCCGGTTCGGCTCCAGGCCGAATGTCTTGCGGGGCCCGAGGGCAAACACCAGCGCCAGTGCGGCGATACCGGCGTTGATGTGGACCACGAGGCCACCGGCGAAGTCCCTCACCCCCCAAGCGAAGAGCAGGCCGTCGGCGGAGAATCCCCAGTGGGCGACGATGGGATAGACGGTCAGGGCCCACAGGGTGGTGAACAGGACCCAGGCCGAGAACTTCATGCGCTCCGCCACCGCCCCCGAGATGAGGGCCGGGGTGATGATGGCGAACATCATCTGGAACACCATGAATAGCAAGGCGTCGCCTTCGACACCCTTCATGCCGAGGAAGTCGAGACCTCCGATCAGCCCGCCACCATGATCGGTGCCAAAGGCCAGTGTGTAGCCGATGAGGGTCCAGACCACGGTCACGATGGCGATCGTGACGAAATTCTTCATCAGCATGTTGAGGACGTTCTTCGACCTCACCATGCCCCCGTAGAACAGGGCCAAACCCGGGGTCATGAACAGCACCAACGCTGAGCTGGTCAATAGCCAGGCAATCGTTCCTTCACTCACAGGTCGATCCTCCTCTCGGATGTTCCAATGCCCGCAGACACCTTGAAGCCGGGATGTTTCGGGTGTGTTTCCCGCTTGTTAAGGGATCGCGAGGTTCATGTTTCAAGATGGCGAACGGGGGGTATGCCCCCGCCTTCAACCAGGTTGGGGCGCGTCAGGAAGGTCCAGCCTGCCGACAAGGAGGAACCATGCCCGAAACTTATTCAGGTCGCTTTCGTCGACTCGCATGGACAGTTATCGGTGCAACCGCCCTGGTGGCAGCAGTGCCGATCGCGGTATTCGCCGCTCACTCGTTCAACGATGTCCCGGACTCGAACGAGTTCCACGGATCGATCACATGGATGAAGGACAACGGGGTGACCGTCGGGTGTAACCCGCCGGCTAACACCGAGTTCTGCCCGGACGACAACGTCCCTCGTGAGCAGATGGCGTCCTTCATGCGGCGCTTCGCACAGACTTTCGGTAGTGCGGGCGTGAACGTGACCGATCCGGCCGACACAGTCGACAGCACCGGTGTCACATTCGTGGAGCTGGCGACCATAGACGCAGAGCCCAAGGCCGAGGCCGACGTCGTGCTCAACGCACACGCCACTTTGACCAAGGACTCCACTGTCGAAGGCACCTACGAGCTGATCATCGCCCGTGATAGCTGCACGGGGACGGTCCTCGGATCTGCCTCCTGGCAGGGTCTGTTGATCGCCGGCGCGACGACCGAGACCAACACGGTCTCGCTCACCGCCTCCGACGTGGCCACGACCACGACGACATACGTGTTGTGCATTGCCGAAGCCGACGATGCGAACCCGGCTGCGACGGCCGGCACCCGTGGTTTGAACGCCGCTTGGGTGCCCACGGCCTGAGCTGACCAAACACGAAAAGCAGTTCGAGCGGCGGGTCGCCAGGACCCGCCGCTC
>JBOGEU010000070.1:0-5394 GCA_050741995.1 Acidimicrobiia bacterium
GTGTTCCAGGACGCCACCCTTCTCGACTGGCGCACGGTGCAGAAGAATGTCGAGCTGCCGCTCGAGATCATGGACTTTCCCCCGGCCGAGCGCCCGACACGGGCCCGGGAGATGCTCGACTTGGTCCAACTCGGCGCCTTCGCCCAGCACTTTCCCTGGCAGCTCTCAGGGGGCATGCAACAGAGGGTGGCCATAGCCCGTGCCCTGGCGTTCCGACCCTCCCTGCTGCTCATGGACGAGCCATTCGGCGCCCTCGACGAGATGACGCGGGAACTGATGCAACAGGAGGTGCTTCGGCTCTGGGAGGAGACCGAGACCAGCGTCGTGTTCGTCACCCATTCCATACCAGAGGCCGTCTTCCTCTCGACCCGGGTCGTGGTCATGTCACCTCGCCCGGGGAGGATCATCCAGGAGATAGCGGTGGACCTTCCACGTCGTCGTGATGACGACACCCGTGAGCAGCGCAGGTATTTCGAGTTGATCACCGAGGTCAGGGAGATTCTGCGCCGGGGAGAGGGAGGGACATGACCGAACCCGACGTGATGGCCGCTTTCGAGGGCGACCTGCCCGCAGTCGCCCCCACGAGATCACTTGCCGGGATGCTCAGCCGGTACCTGCCGGCGGTTGCCGCATTCGTCCTGGTGATCCTGCTCTGGGAGGGGCTAACCCGTGTGCTCGACGTCGAAACGTTCGTCCTTCCCAAGCCGAGCGAGGTGCTGACCAGCTTCTTCGAGACTGCACCCGTGATCTGGAGCGCAGGCCTTCGCACCCTCATCGAGGCACTGGGTGGCTTCTTCATCGGAGTCACCCTCGCGGTCCTCACCTCACTGGCGGCCGCACGTTGGACAGGCTTGCGCCAGGGCGTGCTCCCTTTGGCCATCGCGGCCAACGCCACCCCGATCGTGGCCCTGGCCCCCATCTTCAACAACTGGTTCTCCATCACCAGCCCCTTCTCCAAGATGGCGGTGGTGGCCGTCGTCGTCTACTTCCCGGTGATGATCAACACCACCCGGGGCCTGCTCGAGGTCGACCCGGCGGAATTGGAGCTGATGCGCTCGTTGGCCGCGACCCCTTCCGAGGTGATGCGGAGGGTGCGCATACCTCGGGCCCTGCCCTTCTTCTTCGCCTCGATGAAGGTGGCCAGCGCCCTGTCGCTGATCGCGGCGATCGTGGCCGAGTACTTCGGCGGCCCCCAAGACGTCCTCGGCCAGTACATCATCAATCGCGCCAACCTGTTCCAGTTCCCGGATGCCTGGGCAGCGATCCTCGTCGCCTCGATCCTGGGTGTGGGCTTCTATCTTCTCGTCCTCGTGGTCGAGCGGTTCTCCATGCCCTGGCACGTGTCGATGCGGTCCACCGAGTAATGGCCCGGATTCATCCGGCGGGGATTCCCGACCGTCGATATGGTGAGCGCCAAATCTGGACAGAGGAGGAAAGAATGAGGGTGCGCAAATGGGGGCGCCACATCGTGTGGTTGACCGGCATGGCTCTGGTGATTGCCGCCTGCGGAGGCGGCACGGGCACGGACGACACCGAGGGGACCGGCAACGGCGGAACGGACGGAGCCGAGGAGTGCACCACTCCCGATCCGGTGCGGGTGCAGCTTCAATGGTTCGCCCAGGCGCAGTTCGCCGGCTACTACGTGGCGCTGGACAACGGGTTCTATGAGGACGAGTGCCTCGACGTCGAGATCCTCGAGGGCGGCGTCGACATCGTCCCTCAACAGGTGCTGGCGACGGGTGGCGCCGAGTTCGGCCTCGCCTGGGTCCCCAAGGCGCTCGTCTCACGCGAGGGCGGGGCCAATATCGTCAACATCGCCCAGGTGTTCGAGCGATCGGGGACTCTCGAGGTCTCATGGGCCGACTCGGGGATCGAAAGCCCGGAGGATTGGGCCGGGAAGAAGGTGGGCAACTGGGGATTCGGCAACGAGTTCGAGCTGACCGCGGCCATCGCCCAATTCGACGTGCCCGATGTCGAGCTCGTGGCGCAGGACTTCACCATGAACGCCCTGCTCAACGACGAGATCGACGCCGCCGAGGCGATGACCTACAACGAGTATGCCCAGGTGCTGGAGGCGGTCGATCCCGATACCGGTGAGCTGTATCAGCCGGAGGACCTCAGTGTCATCGACTTCAACGAAGTCGGCACCGCGATGCTCCAGGATGCGGTGTGGGTCAATGCCGATTGGATAGCCGAAGAGGGCAACGAGGACATCGCCACCCGGTTCCTGGCTGCGACCTTCAGGGGATGGATCCATTGCCTCGACAGCTTCGACGACTGTGTCGAGGTGGTGCTCAACAACGGGTCGACACTCGGGCAGAGTCATCAGGAGTGGCAGCTCAACGAGATCCTCGCCCTCATCTTCCCCGCCACCAATGGGATCGGAGTCATGAACGAGGAGCTCTGGGATCAGACGGTTGCGATCGCCACCGAGCAGATCGCCGAGCTTCAGGGGGTGGAGATCCCCGACGACGTCTACCGCACCGATCTCGCCCAAGCGGCGATCGACCGACTCGGGGACGCCGACGTCGAAGGCGACGGCTATGAGCGTCGGGAGATCGAGCTCCAGGAAGGCGGCAGCTAGCTCGCTGCGCTCGGGTTGTCCCCCTGCGCAGCAAGGGGACAACCCGGCAAGGCCACTAGGTTTGTCCTCAAAGGAGGGAACACATGCCGAACATCGTCAGGGCCGCAATCGTCCAGACCGAGTGGACGGGCGACAAGGACTCGATGATCAAGAAGAACGCCGATTACGCCCGGGAGGCGGCCCAGAAGGGAGCCCAGGTCATGTGCTTCCAGGAGCTGTTCTACGGGCCCTACTTCTGCCAGGTGCAGGAGAACGAGCACTTCGACTACGCCGAGCCCATCCCCGACGGCCCCACCACCAAGCTGATGCAAGACCTGGCCAAAGAGACCGGGATGGTTCTGGTCGTGCCCATCTTCGAGATGGAGCAGGAGGGCTTCTACTACAACACCGCCGCCGTCATCGACGCCGACGGGACGTATCTGGGGAAGTACCGCAAGAACCACATCCCCCATGTCAAGGGGTTCTGGGAGAAGTTCTACGTCCGCCCCGGCAACATGGGCTATCCGGTCTTCGACACCGCTGTGGGCAAGGTGGGCGTATACATCTGTTACGACCGCCATTTCCCGGAGGGATGGCGTGCCCTGGGCCTCAACGGGGCCAAGATCGTGTTCAACCCCTCGGCGACCAGTCGTGGTCTCTCCATGTACCTCTGGAACCTGGAGCAGCCCGCCTCGGCGGTGGCCAACGAGTACTTCATCGGCGCCATCAACCGGGTGGGCAAGGAGCCATTCGGTGACAACGACTTCTATGGCTCTTCCTACTTCGTCGACCCCCGGGGCCAGATCATCGACGGCTCCGCCTCGGACACCGAGGAGGAGCTGGTGATCCGTGACCTCGACCTCGACGTGATCGAAGAGGTTCGCCAGCAATGGGCGTTCTATCGCGACCGGCGCCCCGATGCCTACGGCGACCTCGTGGCGCCCTGAGGACTGGCGATGGCACGCACCGTGATCAGCGGAGGGACCGTCGTCACCGCCACCGAGCAGACCCTGGCGGACGTCCTCGTCGAAGGGGAGACGGTGGCCGCGTTGGCCACGCCTGGCGAGCACGGTTGGGAGGCCGGCGCCGACAAGGTGATCGACGCTGCCGGAAAGTATGTGATCCCGGGCGGGATCGATGTCCACACCCACATGGAGCTGCCCTTCGGTGGCACCTTCGCCGCCGATACCTTCGAGACCGGTACCCGGGCCGCGGCCTGGGGAGGCACCACGACCATCATCGACTTCGCAGTCCAGACCAAAGGTCAGAGCCTGATGGACGGGTTCGAGGCCTGGATGGGAAAGGCCGAGGGCAACTGTGCCATCGATTACGGGTTCCATCTGATCGTCGGCGACGTGACCGACCAGTCGCTGAAGGAGATGGACAACGCGCTCGACGAGGGCGTCACCTCCTTCAAGATGTTCATGGCCTACCCCGGGGTGTTCTACTCGACCGACGGTGAGATATTCCGGGCGATGCAGAAGGCGGCAGACAACGGGTCGACGGTCATGATGCATGCCGAGAACGGGATCGCCATCGACGTCCTCGTCGCCGATGCCCTGGCTCGTGGGGAGACCGATCCCATCCACCACGGCCTGACCCGGCCCTCGATCCTCGAAGGTGAGGCGACACATCGGGCGATCCAGCTGGCCGAGGTGGCGGGATGTCCCATCTACATCGTGCACATGTCGGCGACCGAGGCTCTCATCGAGCTGACCATGGCCCGTGACGATGGGCAGAACGCATTCGGGGAGACCTGCCCCCAGTACCTGCTTCTGTCGCTCGACGACCTCGGAAACGGTTTCGAGGGAGCCAAATACGTGTGCTCACCACCGCTGCGCGACGAGGGCGAGGGCCATCAGGACATGTTGTGGAAGGGCCTGGCGACCAATGACCTCCAGATCGTGTCCACGGACCACTGCCCGTTCTGTTGGGGCGACCACCCCAAGTTCGGCACCCAGAAGCAGCTCGGTCGTGATTCTTTTGCCTCGATCCCGAACGGCTTGCCCGGGGTCGAGAACCGGATGGAGCTCCTCTACAACGCCGGTGTCAACCAGGATCGGATCAGCCTCAACCGCTTCGTCGAGGTCACATCGACGACACCGGCCAAGATGTTCGGCCTCTACCCGCAGAAGGGCACCATCGCCGTCGGCTCCGATGCCGACATCGTGATCTTCGACCCCGAAACCACGCACACCATCTCGGCGCAGACTCACCACATGTGGGTCGACTATTCCTGTTACGAGGGGTGGGAGGTCACCGGGAAGGTGGAGACGGTGCTCAGCCGGGGACGGACCATCATCGAGGACAACGCCTACCACGGCTCGCCCGGTGACGGAAGCTATCTACGCCGCGGCACCAATCAGTACTTGATCTAGCCCCTGCGAAACAGGGGGCTACTCCGCAGCCAGACTCAGCGCCGGAGTCGGCGGAGAGGCGGCGAGACGGGCGAACACCGCCATCGTCATGTTGATGCCGGCGTGCACCGCCACCGGGGCCCAGATCGACCCGGTCTCGATTCGAAGCCAGACCAGACCGGCGCCGGCGATGGTGGTGGCGATGACTGTGATCAGGACATGGGCGATGCCGGCCAGGCTGCGTCGATCGACGGAGCGGGCCTGCTCGAGCCCGGGAGCGATGTGCCAGAGCCCGAACAGGACCGCCCCTCCCCAGAGGGCGATCGGCTCGGGGTAGATGGCGATCAGAGCTGCGTGGAGGACGCCGCGGAAGACGGCCTCTTCGATTAGGGCGGTCATGACCGGTATCCGGAGCAAGATCTGAGCCGTTGCCTGTCCCGAGGTCATGGAGACGAACCGGGGATCGGCGAGATG
>JBOGEU010000071.1:0-2501 GCA_050741995.1 Acidimicrobiia bacterium
ATCCGGCCAGGATCTGGGAGGCCGCGGTTGTCTCGATGCCCCGAGTGCACATGTTGTCCTTGAGGGCGATCGGGATCCCGTGCATCGGGCCGCGATCGATCCCGTCGGCCAGGTCGGCGTCGGCCCGGGCCGCAGCCTCCCTGGCCCCCTCGCGGTCGATGGTGAGGAAGGCATGGAGTTGGGCCTCGGTCCGCGCCGCGGTGCCCAGGGCGGACCCGAGGAGGGCAACCGCCGTGGTCTCCCCGGCGCGTAGCTTCCTGCCCGCCTCGGCGAGGCTCGACTCGATCACTCCGGCTCCAACGCCGGGGGCGCCACGAAATAGCCGTCGATGGTCTCCGGGGCACGGGCCAGCACCTCGTCACGGTTCAGGGAGGGCCGCAGCTCATCCTCACGAAAGGCGTTGGTGACGGAGAGCGGGTGCGACGACTCGACCAGTGGCTCGACCTGCAACGACTTGACCAGCGCAGCATGCTCGAGGATCACCGAGAGCTGGGCCTTGTACGTCTCCAGCTCGTCGTCGGTCAGGTCGAGACGAGCCAGACGCGCCACATGAGCGATGTCGATGTCGATGGGCATGACCAGGAAGTTTACGGCCTGATGTGAGCTCGTCTCCCGTGCGGCCCCGACTGCCACGCCGGCGCCTCCGACGTCAGATGAGGACTCCGAGCAACGAATCGTGGGCCCAGTGCAGATCTGCGATGCGCACCGACTCGCCTGGCTTGTGGGCCAACGAGGGCTCGCCGGGGCCGAAGTTGACCGCCGGGATGCCGGCGGCGGTGAGCTGAGCCACGTCGGTCCATCCTTGCTTGGCCACGACCCGAGCACCCGAGCGCTCGATCAACGATCTGAACAACGAGTGCTCGATGTCCACCGAGCCGGCGGGGGCGAGGTCGGTGACCTCCACCTCGTCCGCCGGGGCGCACACATCGCGCAGATGAAGCACCGCGTCGTCGGGAGCCCGGTCGGGGGCGAATCGGTAGTTCACGTTGAGCACGAACCGGGCCGGGATCACGTTCCTGGCAACGCCCCCACGGGCGGTGGTCACCGACATCACCTCATGGAACTCGAGGCCTTCGATCTCATGGGTCTCGGGCTCCAGGCTGCGCATGAAGGTGAGGAAGTCGCCGGCCTTGGTGATCGCGTTGTCGCCGAGCCAGGGCCGGGCCGAATGCGCCGGCTCACCGATGAAAGTCACATCGGCGTTGATCGCCCCTTGACAGCCGGCCTCCACCGCCCGATCGGTCGGCTCCATGACGATTCCGGCCGATGCCTCCCTCAGCCACGGCGCCGCCTTCAGGATCGCCCCCAGCTGATTGCCGGTGAGCGGCCCCTCCTCGCCGGCGTAGAAGACAGCCACGACGCGACCGCGGCCCAGGGCCTCGATGAGGTGGATCATCACCGCCAGGCCCCCCTTCATGTCGGTCGAGCCCAGCCCGTGCACGCGATCCCCGTCGACATTCGCTCCGACGCGCCCCTGCAAAGGGACCGTGTCCAGGTGGCCTACGAGGAGCACCGCCCCCGATTGGGGCTCGCCGACAACGAGAGAGTCGGCGATCACCTCCAGTGGCATGTCGCCCAGCCGCTCGGCGATCGCGTCACGGATGGGGGCTTCGCCACCGGTGACGGAGGGGATGTCGACCAGCCAGGAAAGGGTGTCTACGAGATCGGTCAAAGCTGGACGTCCAGCTCACGGAGGAAATCGTTCAGGGCCGTCTTCTCGTCGGTGGCCGCGGTTCGCTTGCCGATGATCAGGGCGCAGGCCAGGTCGTAGCTGCCGCTCGGGAACTGCTTGGGACGGGTACCGGGCACCACCACCGATCTGGCAGGGACCCGTCCCCGGTACTCGATCGGCTCCGGCCCGGTGACGTCGATGATCGGGGTCGAGGAGGTGAGCACGGTGTTTGCGCCGAGCACAGCCTTCTCCTCGACGATGGTTCCTTCGACGACGATCGACCGGCTGCCGATGAAGGCCCCGTCCTCGACGATGACAGGCCGGGCTCCGAGCGGCTCCAGCACCCCGCCGATCCCGACCCCGCCCGACAGATGGACGTCGCGCCCGACCTGGGCACAGGAGCCGACCGTCGCCCAGGTGTCGACCATCGTCCCCGAGCCGACATAGGCGCCGATGTTGACGAAACCGGGCATGACGACAACGCCGGGCTCGCAAAATGCCCCATAGCGAACCGTTCCCGGGGGCACCACCCGAACCCCTTGCTCGGCCAAGCCTCTCTTCAGCGGGATCTTGTCGTGGTACTCGTAACCACCGATCTCGACCGTTTCCATCTGGCGAATACGGAAATAGAGGAGGATCGCCTCCTGGGCCCATTCGTTGACCTCCCATTCCCCCTCGACCTTCTCGGCCACCCTGATCTCACCGCGATCGAGCCCGGCGATGGCCCACTCGACGGCCTCACGGGATGCTTCGAGATCGAGGTCGCCGGCGTATGCCGCCCGGATCGTCTCTTGATGGGACAAGTCGCAACCTCACTCGGTTCTAGTGC
>JBOGEU010000072.1:0-5156 GCA_050741995.1 Acidimicrobiia bacterium
TCTGGATGCCCCCACCAAGGCGACGTTCGACGACCAGGGCCGAATGCTGATCGCAGAGAGTGCCTACGGCGGAGGCGGTGAGCCGAAAGTCACGCGGATCGAACCCGACGGCGCCCGAACCACGCTGGTAGAGGGCGAGGCATTCGGCGACCAGCTCCCGGTCACCGCGGTGGCGTACTTCGAGGGTCAGGTCTACGTCGTACACGCCGGCACCGTCTCGATGGTCGAGGGTGACGGCAACTTGACTCCGGTGCTGACGGATATCCCGGGGCTGGGGGACCATCAGGCAAATCAACTCGCCTTCTCGGACGGCTGGATGTACTTGGCGGTCGGCACGATGACGAATTCGGGCGTGGTCGGGACCGACAACGCCGTGTTCGGCTGGCTGGAACAACCCGAGAGGCGACAGCTCCATGATGTTCCGTGCGAGGACATCACCCTTCTCGACCGTGTCTTCGAGGCCGAGAACCCCCTCGCCGAATCCGGGGAACAGATGACGACTTCGGCCTACTCGGCCTTCGGCGACTCGTCGACCGCCGGAGAAACAGTGACCGGCGACGTGCGATGCAATGGTGCCATCCTGCGGGCCCGTCCGGACGGTTCCGAGATCGAGGTGTACGCATGGGGATTTCGCAACCCCTATGGCCTGGCAGTCGGACCCGATGGAGCCCTCTACGCCGCCATGCACGGCTTCGATGCCCGGGGCGAACGACCCATCGAGAATGCCTGGGACTGCCTGTATCGAGTGGAGCAAGGCGCTTGGTACGGCTTTCCGGACTTTGCGTGTGACACCCCGGTCACCGACCCCCGCTTCAAACCCCACGATCAGCCCCAACCGCAGTTCCTGTTGGCCGAGCATCCCACCGAGACACCACCCAAGCCCATCGCCCGTTTTGATCCCCATGCCGCCATCAACGGTTTCGATTTCGCCCCCTCGGCCGAGTGGGGCAGCGGTGACGATGCCTTTGTAGCGCTCTTCGGCGACTTCACTCCGGCGACGGGAACTGTGACCCGACCTCAAGGTGTGAAGGTGGTCCGGGTCAACATTGGCACCGGCGAGATCTCCACCTTCTTGGAGAACAAGAATTCCGGGGCGGCCTCGACCCACAGCGCCGGCGGCCTCGAGCACCCGTCAGATGTGGCCTTCGGGCCCGACGGGGCGATGTATGTCACCGATTGGGGTGTGGCCAACATCACCGTGGACGGGTTGAAGCTGGAGCCAAACACCGGCGTCGTGTGGCAGATCACCCCCGGGCAAGACGGGACGGGGATACCCGGTGGAATCAGCCTGCTCTACACCCTGGTCGCCACCGTGGTGCTCGGAATAGTCTCCTTCCTCCTGATACGAGGGACCCGGAATCGTGTGCCGCTGGTGCGCGGATTGCTCGCCGGTTTGGGCGCCGGGCTCGTCATGGGCGGGGTGGCCATGATCGTGTCGCGTTTCGTGCTCAACCTGCCGTGGTACGCCCCGCCGCGCGTCTTCGCCACGATGGTCATGGGTCGCGCGGGCGTCGCCAACATCCTCGAGTTCGTATGGCTGCCCTTCATCGTCGGACTCGTCGTCGTGCTGATCTTGACCGGACTCCTCGGACCCCTGTTCGGGTTCCTGGTGGGCGCCCGCGAGCCATGGCGTGTCATCCTCGGCGGCCTCTTGTATGGCCTGACAGTGTTCGGTCTGCTGCAATACGCTCTCCTGCCGCCGCTATTTCCGCTGGTGGCAGAAAAGGGATTCCCACCGCTCTGGTATGGAGTGGTCTTCGCCGTCTTCGGGCTGATCCTGGGCTTGCTCATCGCACTCATGCGCGACTCAGAGACGGTCTCGGCACGATGACAACGGGCAGCTACTCGGGACGATTCCTCATGGCAGCGCGATGCCTGGGACGCTACCGGTCCGCTCGGTCCAGCCACACAGCTGAGGCTGAAGGGGCGGCGCCGTTGCCCGCCGGGGACGGAGTCGAATAGCTGGGCTCGCGTTCGTCCGACATCATCCAGAGAGGCCCACCACACGCTGACAGCGGCCAGAACGGGGAGAGGCCTCACTCGTCGACGCAGATCTATGACACCCGCGCCAGGGGAAACCCAGGGCACACGAGAGCCTCTACAAGACCCGGGGAGATTCAGTTTCACGTGTACCTGGGTGTCCTCGACCGCCCCCAAATGATGAAGGCGGACGGCCTCCCGATTGGTTCACGGACGATCTGGGGTCATATCAGGCGCCACCTTTGACCCGGATCGAGTTCCACCTATCCCCGATACACGAACGGAGACCGGAACGCGCACCTCCCTCGAAGTTCATTCGAAAGGCGGGGCAGCCACAACCTGGACGGCGAAGCAACTCAGTGCCCGGGAGGCGGTCGCTGATCCCGAAGCTCACACCGGATCCCAGGTACTTACCTCGGCGGTGGACGAACCTCGATGGAGGTGGTAACGCCGATGCGCCATCGCCCAGGCTCATGAACGAGCCGTATCTTGGCGGGCCTCAGCATCGAAACCTCGAGCCAGCCGAGGAACACGCGAGCGAGGTCCTGGATCACTCCAGTGAATTGTTCAACCAAGCCAGCACGCCCAAGCCGATGACCCCACCAGATATCTTCTCAGCTGACCTCGGCATGACACGCATGGTGGGTGTCACGGCAGAGGCGTCTTTCCCTGGTTCGTCCCGACCGCTCAGGAGTCCGCCGCGATCGCGTCGGCGACGATGGAGGCGTCGTCGCCGACTCCGATGAAGAGCGACGACTTCCGGTTGCGAAGGAAGTGGGCGCCGACGAAGTAGAGGCCCGGCGCCACGGTGCTCGCCCCCTCATTCTGGACCGGAAACCCGAACTCGTCGAAGGCGTCCGAGATGTTCACCCAGGATCCATAGTCGGGGCGAAAGCCGACGGCGAAGACCACCGCACCAAACCCGGCGAGGTCGATCTGCTCGGGAGTGTTCACCGCCAGCGGTGCTGGGTCGGGCATCTCGGGGGCCGGCATCCCGTGGTCGGCCGCAAACTTGGTGAACAGATCCTTCAGCTGCCCATGTCGCTGATCTCCCCACTCAACCGACTTTTCGAGATCGGGACGGAAGTGGGCTCGGCTCCCCTCCGCCCCGGCAAAATGGCCAAGCAGGTTCACACCCTTGTCGTGGAGCGTCCGCAGGTTCAGATTGTGGCCGCCGTCGTGACCGCTGGCGACAATGTTGGCAAACAAGCGGGCGGAAGGGGCCACCGAGTGGACGGGGGCAGAAAGGAAGCCTGACTCCTCGAGCCACCAAAAGAGATCGTGGCCGCCCATCCGGCGCGGGGCCCAGGGAGTCCGTCCGCAGGCGAGGAAGACCTCGCGACCGGACTCGTGAAGCTCCTCGGTGATCTGACAGCCCGATTGGCCGCTCCCAACCACAAGGACGGGACCGTCTGGAAGACCTGAAGGCTCCGCGTAGCCTTCGACATCGATCTGGAGGAGCCCGGGGGGAAGCGAGCCTGCGACATCGGGGCGGTGAGGCTTCTGATAAGCGCCGGTGCTGAGTACCACCGTTGTCGCCTCAATGTCGCCTGCGGACGTATGCAGGCGGAAGGCTCGCCCGTTGATCTGGTCGAGCGCGGTGACTTCGACACCTTCTTGGAGCGGGGTGTCGTTGCGCAGCGCATAGCGCTCGAGGAAACCGACAATCTCGTCGCGCAAATCGAATCCATCTGGATCCTCGCCGTCGTAAGGCTGATCGGGAAGTTGCATGCTCCAGTTCGGCGTGACGAGACAGAAGCTCTTCCATCGGCCCCGCCATGTCTGGCCCACCCGGCCCTTCTCGAGGACGACATGCGACACACCGTGCTTGGCGAGCTCATGACTGGTTGCAAGCCCGGCCTGACCGGCACCCACGATCACAACGTCGAGAGGATCACTCATCGTGCCACGAGCGTAACCTTGGTTTCGGCGTCGACGCCGAGCAAGGGTCGACCCCCAATTGCCACCCGAGGAGCTACACCCCTGGTGGCGTCCCCTATCCCCGGTATGAGACCGGCGACTGGAACGCGCACCTCTTTCGAAGTTCCCATTCGAATGGCGGGGCGGCCACAACCTGGACGTCGGAAATCAACTCTGTACCAGGAAGGTGGTCGCTGATCCCGCAGTTCACCGCATCTTCGGTGGTCTCCTTGAGGATGGAACGAACCTCGACGAAGGTGGAGACGCCGATGCGCCATCGCCAGGGGCATGAACGAGCCGTATCTCGGCGGGTCTCACCATCGAAACCTCCTTGGTCCATCGGCCTTGCAAACGATGGGTATCACCACCGAGCCGGCCGACGAACACATCGCTGAGATCCTGCTGGCGTTCTCCATCGGCGGTCTCGTCGACGAAGACGACCACCGGCCAGGGGCTGACAGGTTCGTCATCGGAGTTGAGCCGACCATCACGGTGGGCAGCCCCAAGAGGTCGCGTCCGTCTTTGGTCTACGCACCCCTATATGACCGGACGGCGTTGGGCCCCAGCGACACGTCGGGTCGCCCGCCGAACTAGCGCAGTCTGCGCTGGGTGGGGATCGGACGGGCACCGCACACAGAGGTGCCGATATCGAGCGGTCCCAGATATGGGCGATATTGAGCGGGATCCGTTGATATGCGTGGCTGGCCATCTGCTGGCATGGTCGATCTTTGGATGTTGGCGAGGACTGACTGGATCGCTTCCAGCGCTACGGTCGTAGCCTGACCGCATGATGCCTGAGCCAGATCCAGAGTGGTACCGACCCTTGCCTAGCGAGAGCGGGCATTGGCGATGAGCGACATTGGCGGCGAAGATTTGCCGGTGTGGGTGTCGGAGGGCGCCGAGACCCAAGCCCAACACATCGCCTCTATGGTGCGCCGGGCCCGGGACTGGACAACGCCCATTCTCGGGATGACACCGACGTTCAGCCTCCACGTCAGCAGCCCCACCGACTGGGCGGCAGTCGCCGCTGTGCCGGGGCTGGCATACGGATTGCCACACACTTCCGACGAAGGCAACCGCCTCATCGTCGGCGCCCAGCCCGCTGGGTTCTTCACCGCTACCGCCCGCAACTACTTGCCACACGCCGACCGCCGGACTGGCGAGGCGCTGCTGGGAGCCTACGGCGACGATCTCAACATGGGCCCGTTCGTGGATGCGATCGTCGTGCACGAGCTCGGACACCTCTACCACCAGCA
>JBOGEU010000073.1:0-7085 GCA_050741995.1 Acidimicrobiia bacterium
GGCCAGGACATGTCTTATCGGACTGTCGAGGAGGGGGTCGTAGGCGGGGAGGATGGCACCTCCGGGCACGCCGAAAATGATTTCGACACCCTCGTGCTCGAGGCTACGAAGGAGGCTGTGCGATCCGGTGAATTTGGTGGGTTCTGTCATGTCTCTCGGGGAACAAAAAACCCTCCGGGGGGAGGGTTGAGCGCACGCAAGATTATTTGCGCGCGCTACTCGATAAGGAGGAGTACGTCGGCGGGCGTGAACAACTGCTTCATGTGCGACTTCCAAGTAAACAACTCGGCGAATCCTATGTCAAGGTCATCGGCTGGTGGCGGGGCCCTCTGAACCGTTTGCCGGCAAAACAACACCTCGGTCGACGGCCGAGTCTTTACCCTCAGGCCGATGGCCGGCTACGGGACCGTTGAGATGGGGGGGACCAAGACATCGTGCGCAGTCGGGTTCGCTCTCGACGACCTGTCGTCGGTCCTCACCTTCCCTACCACCACACCGGACGAGACGCTGAGCCGGGTCATCGACCACCTCGCCGCGTCGTCGCCGGTGGCGGTCGGAGTGGCGTCATTTGGCCCGATCGAGTTGCGACCGGGGCACCCGGGCTACGGGCATATCAAGGTCACTCCCAAGTCGGGATGGTCCGGAGTCGACGTCGTGGGCCCGATCAGGGAGGCACTCGCGGTGCCGGTCGGCTTCGACACCGATGTCAACGGCGCCGCCTTGGGAGAGGGGAGATGGGGAGCCGGTCGCGGCCTCGCCGGCTTCGTCTATGTGACGGTCGGGACCGGGATCGGTGGGGGTGCCTTGGTCGACGGCGCCCCGCTCCATGGTCTGGGCCATCCTGAGATGGGTCACATCGCGGTGCGACGCCATCCGGAGGACCCCTATCCCGGTGGGTGTCGCCTCCACGGTGACTGTCTCGAAGGGCTGGCCGGTGGGCCGGCCATCGAGGGTCGTTTCGGGGTGGCCGCCGACGGGCTGACCGGTGACCAGCTGAGCAGGGCGGTTGAGATCGAGGCCTTCTACCTGGCCCAACTGATGAGGGATCTGGTCTACACGCTGGCCCCGGAGCGGGTCATCGTGGGTGGCGGGGTCTCGAAGCTGCCGGGTCTGCTCGCCAGAGTGGGCCGGAGCCTGGTCGCCGAGCTCGCCGGCTACCCCGGCCTCCCCGAGCACGAATCGGGCTTCGTCGTCGAGCCGGGGCTGGGCGACCTCTCCGGGCTGGCCGGCGGGCTCGTCCTCGCCGAGTCGGCCCTCATGTTGTCCGGGTGACCTTGCGCAGCCCGCGCGGGGTCTCGGGGTCGAGCCCCTTGGCCAGGGTGAGGTGGTAGGCAAAGAGCTGGCCGAGCACGATGGCGGGGATGGGGGAGAGCCATTCCTCGCATTCCTCGCCAAATCTCAGTGTATCGGTCGTCATCTCCCCGGCCCGGGGGTCGTTCCCGACGACAACCAGCGAAGCGCCCGCCTCGACGCAGCGATGGAGCACCGTCCTGACGTCGTCGGCGGCCGGGCCCACGACGGCGACCGCCAGCAGCGGGTAGCCGGGCTCGACGACCGCGATCGGCCCATGCAGGAAATCCGCCGTGGAGAACGGCTGGGCGATGACATGGGTCAATTCCTGCAACTTCAACGCCCATTCGAAGGCGGTCGACTGGTTGAAGCCCCGCCCCAGCACCGCACAGTGCTCCATCTCGGCGTACGTATCCGCGATCTCCGCGGCCCGCTCCTCCTGGCCCAGCGCGGCGGCGACCGACGAGGCGAGCCCTTCGAAGCCCCCGGGATCGCCCGACATCGCCTGGGAGATCAATGCAACCACGGCCAGCTGCGCGGTATAGGTCTTGGTGGCCGCCACCGCCTTCTCCTCGCCGGCTTGCAGGTCGATCACGACGTCGGCGTGGTCGGCGAGCGGTGACTCCGGTTGGTTGGTGATGGCCACGGTCGGCCGGCCCTGGGCCCGTCCCTCCTCGAGCACGGAAACGATGTCCGGTGACTCGCCGCTCTGGGAGATGCCGACGACCAGGGCGCCGTCGAGACGGGGCGGCTGGTCGTAGACCGAGAACAACGACGGTGTCGTCAGGCCGACGGAGAGCCCGTTGCGACTGCCCCAGACATACTGGGCGTACCGCCCCGCATTGTCCGAGGTGCCACGGGCGGCGATCACCGCGTGGTTGCAGTCGGCGGCCAGGGCCGCGGCCCGGGATGCGGCCGGGACATTGGCCTGGAGGGTGCGGGAGATGACCTCGGGCTGCTCCCGGATCTCCTCGACGAGGCCCATCAGCGGTCTCCGGACCGGTAGGCAGAATCGCCGCCGATCATGGTCTCGGTCACCCGGCCCCGATGATCGAGATGGACCGCATCGGCCCGCTTCCCCGGCTCGAGCCGGCCGCGGTCGTCGGCTGCCACGATCAGCGCCGGTGTGCTGGAGGCAGAGGCGAGTGCCTGTTCGACTGTCGCCGAGGTCCAACGCACCAGGTTGGCCACGGCCCGGTCCAGGGTGAGCGTGCTCCCGGCCAGCGTCTCCTCGCCGATGCGAGGGCCCTCCGGGCCGACATCGACGGTCCGGTCCCCGAGGAGGTATCGCCCCGGGCCGAGACCGGTGGCCTGCATGGCATCGGTGACCAGGACGAAGCGGCTCGGGCCCAATCGCTCCCAGGCGAGCCGGACCGCGGCCGGATCGCTGTGGATCCCGTCGACAATGACCCCACAAGGCCGGTCCGAGAGCAATGCTGCCCCCACCATGCCCGGGGCGCGATGGTGGAACGGGGTCATCTGGTTGAAGAGATGGGTCACCGCCGACCAGGGGCCGCTGAGTGCCCGCGACGCCGTCTCGTAGTCGGATCCGCTATGGCCTGCCGAGACGACCACCCCGGCAGCGGACAGGATCTGCGCCGTGTCGAAGGCGGCGACCAGCTCGGGGGCGATGGTGACCATCCGCACCACCCCGGACTCGGCCCATTGCCGGGCGATGCCGAGGTCGGGCGTGGTGAGGTGCTCCGGGTTGTGGGCGCCCCGCCACTCGGGAGAGAGCCAGGGCCCTTCGATGTGGAGCCCGATCGGGTCCGCCCCGACGTAGCCGTCGGGTGGCCCGGCCCGGAGCACCTCGATGGCGGTGTCGGCCACCCGGTAGGGGGCGCTGACGATGGTGGGGAGGAAGCTGGTGACCCCGGTGGCGGGGAGGGCCTGCCCGACGTCCCAGATCGAGGCCGGGTCGGCGGTGAAGTCGTGGCCCCACCCTCCGTTGATCTGGATGTCGATGAGCCCGGGGGCGATGACCCGGTCGAGATCTTCGTTGCTCGGATCGTCGACGCTCACGATCAGGCCGTCGGCGGCGTTGATCCCGGGGATGGTGCTCATGTTTCCAGCCGGTGGCCACGCGGGTAGAGCCCGGGGATCGCTACCGGCAGGATCCCATGCCGGTCTGGCCCCTGGAACATGTAGTCGGCCAAGGCGATCATCGAAGGCTCGTGGCCGCTGTAGGTGCAGAGATGGGTCGCCGCCTCCGGATAGTGGCGCAGGTCGTAGGGGGTGCGCAGTGCGACAGACACCACCGGATTGTCGTCGGCGAGCAGGGTGCGCACCAGCTCGGCCTGGCCCGGGGTGGCGGTGACGGTGCCCACCACGATCAGGTCATGATGTCGGGCTTGGGCCGCGGCGGCCGAGATGTCGCCGGGCCCCGGATCGTGGGGATAGACGATCCCGGTCACATCGGGATGGTGACGGCGGAGGGTATCGGCGAGAAGCGGTGGGTAGAGGGCAGTGGTGTCGGCGGGCGTCACATTCGTGGGCTTCGGCTCGAGGCACAGGATCCTCGACCCCGTCCCGAGCCGGATCGGGAGCAGGCCCTGATCGTTGCGGATCACGGTGACCGACTTCCGGGCCAGCTCATGGGCCAGCTCGTTGCCGCCGACGATCGAGGGATCGAGGCGTGAAGCGGGGATGGACTGGCGCAGCGATTGGATCCGGCGGCGGGAGCGGTCCAGGGCCTCGTCGGGGATCAGACCGCGTGAGGCCCCCCGCTCCACGGCGACTCGAACCCGCTCCTGGAGTGCAGGGTCGGGCATGCACAACAGGAGATCGGTCCCGCCTCGCATCATCGTGATGATGTCCACCACCTGGGCGGCGCCCTGGTCGAGCGCCCCCATGTCGAGGGCATCGGTGATCACCAGGCCTTGGTATCCCATCTCGGCCCGCACGAACCCGTCGATCCCGCGCTCCGATGCCGAGATCGGCAGATCGTCGCTGCCGGTCAGGGTGGGCACCACATAGTGACCCATCATCAGCAACTGGGCGCCGGCTTCAAAGGCGGCGCGGAAGGGTGGCAGCTCCACTGCCTCGAGACGCTCCCGGTCCAGATCGAGCAGAGGCAGCTCGTAGTGGGGGTCGACCCTGGCCTCGCCCTTGCCCGGGAAATGCTTGGCGGTGGCGCACACACCTGCCCGGCCCAGCCCCTGGACCATGGCCCGGGTGAAGTCGGCGACCGCCACCGGGTCGTCTCCGAAGCTCCTCACCCCGAGCGACGGATTGTCCGCCTGGCTGGCCACGTCGGCCACCGGCGCGTAATCGACGTTGATCCCGACGGCGCGAAGCTCGTCTCCCATCGCCTCCGCCACCCGACCAGCCAGATCGGGGTCGGCGGTCGCTCCCAGCGCCATGTTCCCGGCGAACGGGGTCGACCCGGTCAAGCCGAGGAGCTGCCCACCTTCCTGGTCGGCCGCGATGAGAAGGGGGAGAGGAGAGGGATTGAGCTCCTGAAGGACCGATGTCAACTCGGCCACCTGCTGAGGTGAGGTCATGTTCCACTCCCGGAACAGGGTCACCCCGGCGGGTGGTGACTCCTGGAGACGCTCGCGCAGCCAGTCGGGGACCTCTGTCCCCTCGAAGGCCAGCATCAGATGTGGGTCGGCGACGCTCATCAACCTTTGACCGACCCGGCGAGCAGGCCCCGGACGAAGTATCGCTGGAGCGTAAGGAAGACCAGCAGGGGAGTCGCCATCGAGACGAAGGCGGCCGCGGTGAGCAGGTGAAACGCCTCACCCCGGGAGCCGACGATCGAGGCGAGCTCGATGGTGAGGACGGCCACATCCGATGAGGTGCCGAGGAAGACCAGGGCCACCAGGAAGTCATTCCACACCCAGAGGAACTGGAAGATGGCGAACGAGGCCAATGCGGGGATGGACAGGGGTAGCACGAGTCGGGTGAATGCCGTGAACGGAGTCGCCCCGTCGATGTAGGCCGACTCGAATATGTCCTTGGGCAGCTGTGAGATGAAGTTGTAGAGGAGGAACACCGCCAGTGGGAGGCCGAACCCGGTGTGCGCCAGCCAGATGCCGAGAAAGCTCCCGGTGAGCTGGGTCGACTGGTAGATCTTCAGCAACGGGACCAGGGACAGCTGCAGCGGCACCACGAGGAGGCCGACGACGACACCGAACATGAGGCTTCGGCCGCGGAACTTCATCCAGGCGAACCCGAAGGCGGCGAAGGCGGCCAGGGTTATCGGGATGACGGTGGAGGGGATGGTGACGATGAGGCTGTTGATCAGGGCGTCGAACAGGCCGCCCGAGGTCAGGACCGAGTTGTAGTTGTCGATGGTCCATTCGGTTGCGATCGGGTTGAAGATCGACGTCCACCAACCGGTCGAGCTGCTCTCCACCGAGGTGCGAAACGAGTTGACCAGGAGGCCGAGGGAGGGAATGGTCCACACCGCGACGATGAGCAACACCGTCAGCTTGACCAGCCAGCCACCGCGGTCGCCGGCCGCCCGGAGGGCATGGGCTTTGGCGGTCATGATCCGATCCCCTGGCGGCGAAGATTGCGGATGTTGACCACCATGATCGGGAGCACGGCTATCAACAGGATCACGGCCATCGTCGTCGCCTGCCCGAAGTTCCGGAACCTGAACATCTCCTGGTACATGCGGACGGCGACCACCGAGGTATCGAAGTTGCCGCCTGTCGTCACGAAGATGATGTCGAACACCTTGAGGACCGCGATGGCGATCGCGGTGAACACGGTCAGGATCGAGCCCCTGATCGAAGGCAGCGTGACCCAGAGAAAGGATTGGAGCTCCGTGGCCCCGTCGATTCGCGCCGCCTCGGTCAGCTCACGGGGGACACCCTTGATGGCGGCGGACAGCACAACCATGGCGAACCCGACCTGAAGCCAGACCATGATGCCGATCAGGGCAAATGTGTTCCAGGGGATCACCTGCAACCAGGCGACCGGCTCAACCTGCTCGAGGAGCCCGAGATCGACGAGGAGGCCGCCGACTGTCGTCCAGATCGCGTTGAGGATCCCGATCTGAGGCTGGCCGGGCGGCTTCCAGGCGTACACGAATTGCCAGATGACCGAGGCTCCGACGAAGGAGACCGCCAGTGGCAGGAACACGAACGACTTGGCCACCGCCTCACGCCGGACCCGGTCGACCAGGGCGGCGAAGACGATCCCGATCACCACGGAGACGGCAGGTGTGATCACCAGCCACACGAGATTGTTGCGCAGGGCAAGCAGCACCTCGTCGTTGGTGAACGCTTGGCGGTAGTTGGTGAGGGGGCCGGCGCCTTCGGGCACCGCGGTGAAGCTCTCCACAACGGTGCCGACCGTCGGGTAGATCAGGTAGACACCAACCACGACGATCGCCGGGACCACAAAGACGTACGGCCGGAGAAACCTCCGGGCCCGGCCCGGCATCGCCTCGACGACGACATTTGCCGCGTAGAAGAGCGCCCATATCCCGCCCACGCCGAGCACGATCGCCACCAGGGCCTGGCCCAGCTTCGACAGCGTAGGCCCCAGGCCCGAGAAGACATCCGGGTCCCGGAGCAGGCCCAGGCCGAGCCACAGTGCGGCGACCACGGCGCCTGCGACGAGGAGGGCACGCAGAATGGTGAGACCGGGTGAGACCGGTCTCATCGGTTCAATCGCCTCTGCCAACGAGTCCTCCCAGGTGAAGGGTCCCGGGACGTGGTCCCGGGACCGTAGTGGCCCGTCCCGTAAATAGTTGTGGCGTCTCTCCGGCCCTCGACGCCCCTGGCTGCGGCCTCGGCCTCGACGAACGGACCAGTGCGCCTTCGTCCTGCGTCCTTGCC
>JBOGEU010000074.1:0-2266 GCA_050741995.1 Acidimicrobiia bacterium
GCCGGCACCTTCATCACGATGGCCGCGCACCTGGCGGCGATGGCGCCGGCCACCTCGATCGGGGCCGCCACGCCGGTCGACCTCCAGGGCGGGGAGATCACCGACAAGATCATCAACTACGCGGCCGCCTTCGCCATCTCGGTCGCGGAACGCCGGGGGCGCAGCGTCGAATTCGCCGAGTCGGCGGTCAGGGAGGGGACGTCGATCACTTCCCGCCAGGCGCTGGACGACGACGTGGTCGATGTGATCGCCGATGACCTCGACGATCTCCTCTCCGCCATCGACGGGATGGCCGTTGAGGTGCTCGGAGAGGAGGTGACCCTGGCCACCGCAGGGGCCGTGCCCGAGGCATATGAGATGTCCACCTTCCGACGGATCCTGGGCCGGATCGCCGACCCCAACCTGGCCATTCTCTTCCTCTCGATCGGGACCCTGGCCGTGATCTATGAAGCGGCGAACCCGGGCCTGGGGTTCGCCGGAATCGCCGGCGTGATTCTGTTGCTGATCGGTTTCTTCGCGCTCAGCGTGCTCCCGGTGACAAGTACAGGCCTCGCTCTCCTCGTCCTGGCCATCGCCCTCTTCATCGGCGAGATCTTCGTTCCCGGGGTAGGAGTGCTGGCCGCGGGTGGGACCATCGCCCTGCTGCTCGCCGGCATTTTCCTCTTCGAAGGGGACCTACAGGTCAGCCCACCGGTGTTGTGGCCCACCGCCCTGGTCATGGGGGCCGCCACCACCATCGCCGGACGAGCCGCGCTGAAGGCCCGGCGACATCCTTCGACCACGGGCGCGAGCACCATGATCGGGAAGGCCGGTACCGTTGTGAATGTGGAAGGCACGAGCGGATCTGTCTTCCTGGACGGTGCCTGGTGGTCCGTCCGGTCCTCGACCGGCGAGCTAGCGACCGGGGAGGAAGCCCGAGTGGTCGGCATCGAGGGCCTCGAACTGATAGTCGAGCCGATTGGAGCGGACCATGACCAATGAGACTGCCATCGGCCTCACCATCGCCGCGATTCTCCTCATCGTCATCGTTCGGGCGTCGATCAAGATCCTCCCCGAATACGAGCGAGGGGTGCTGTTCCGTCTCGGCCGGGTCACGAGTGACCCGCGCGGGCCAGGGCTGATATTCATCATTCCAATTGTGGACCGGCTGGTCCGGGTGAGTCTGCGCACGGTGACCCTGGACATCCCGCCCCAGGACATCATCACCAGGGACAACGTGACGGTCCGTGTCAATGCGGTCTGCTACTTCAGGGTGATCGACCCCAACCGAGCCATCCTCGAGATCGAGAACTACCAGTTCGGTACGTCACAGGTCGCCCAGACCACCTTGCGCTCCATCATCGGCCAGGCTCACCTCGACGAGCTGCTCATAAACCGGGACGAGATCAATCGGGAGTTGCAGCAGGTCATCGATGGGCTCACCGACCCCTGGGGGGTGAAGGTGAGCCTGGTCGAGGTCAAGGACGTGGAGCTGCCCGACGCCATGCGGCGTGCCATGGCTCGTCAGGCGGAAGCGGAGCGGGAGCGGCGAGCCAAGGTCATCCACGCCCTGGGTGAGAAGGAGGCCGCGGAGACCCTGGCCCAGGCTGCCGAGCTGCTCGAGGTCCATCCGGGAGGGATGCAGCTCCGCATCCTCCAGACCATGACCGAGGTCGCCGCCGAGCAGAACTCGACCCTGATATTCCCCCTCCCCATGGAGCTGCTCAGAACTCTCGACACGCTCCGCCCGCCCACCGAGCGCTGAGAGAGGCCACGGTGAGAGTCACGTCCCTGTCGTCAACACCGAATTGACGAGCAGCCGGGTGTAGGCGTGACGGGGTTCGGCGAGGGCGTCGATGCCCTGCTCCACCACGCGGCCGTGCTCGAGGACGGTGAGATCGTCGGCGAGGCGGTCGGCGATGGCCAGGTTGTGGGTGATGAGAAGGATCGAGATCCCGAGGCTGCCGGCCAGATCGTCGAGAAGGTCGATGATCCTGGCCTGCACCATCACGTCGAGTGACGATGTGAGCTCGTCGGCGATGAGCAGAGTGGGGCGGGCGGCGATGGCCCGGGCGATGGCCACCCTCTGGCACTCGCCGCCGGACAGCTGCCCCGGATAACGATCGAGAAGACCCCGGTCGAGCGCAACCATGTCCAACAACTCCCCGACCCGGGGCGCGTGCGCCTCTTGCGCCATGAAGGGGTCGCAGGCCAAAGCTTCGGCGACGATATCCCGGATCCGGTAGCGCGGATCCAACGACGAGAACGGATCCTGGAACACCATCTG